>NZ_JAIFZO010000008.1 GCF_026341275.1 Streptomyces ortus | reverse complement strand
ACTGTCCCTAACAAAGGCGTTGGACGTGGCGGTGGGTGATCAGGCAGACGGCGAGTCCGAGGAACGCTTCGTGGATGTCGTCGCGTCGTTCCCAGCGGATGCGCAGGCGGCGGAAGCCGTGGAGCCAGGCGATCGTGCGCTCGACGACATAGCGGAAAATGCCCAGGCCAGTGCCGTGAGGCTCGCCTCGCTTCGCGATCACGGGGCGGATCCCGCGCTGCCAGAGCAGACGGCGGTACTTGTCGTGGTCGTAGCCACGGTCGGCCAGCAGCGCATCCGGCCGTCGGCGGGGTCTGCCGACCTGGCCCGCGACGGCCGGGATCTTGTCGAGCAGCGGCATGAGCTGGGTGATGTCGTTGCGGTTTCCGCCGGTCAGCGACACGGCGAGCGGGATGCCCTGGCCGTCGACGATGAGGTGGTGCTTGCTGCCCGGACGTGCGCGGTCGACCGGGCTGGGTCCGCTTTTGGGCCTCGCCGGGCCGCGCGGACGTGCGAGGAGTCGATCACCGCCCTGGACCAGTCCAGCTGGTTTTTCGACCGCAGTTTCTCCAGCAGCAGCACATGCAGCTGGTCCCAGACGCCGGCCTCGTTCCAGGCCGCCAGGCGCCGCCAGCAGGTCATCCCCGAGCCGAAGCCCAGCTCCTGGGGCAGGTACTCCCACTGGATCCCGGTGTGCAGGACGAACAGGATCCCGCACAGGGCCTGCCGGTCCGGCACGCGAGGTCTGCCCTCGACCAGCTTCGGCGCCGGCTCGGGCAACAACGGCTCGATCAGTGCCCACAGTTCATCCGACACGATCCACGGTCGCGACTGACGTTTCCCCACGACCAGACCAACGACAGACCGCACCGATAGTCACATGATCAACGGCTTTTGTTAGAGACAGT
>NZ_JAIFZO010000007.1 GCF_026341275.1 Streptomyces ortus | reverse complement strand
TATACGTCGGGGTCGACGGGGCGTCCGAAGGGTGTGGCGGTGACGCATGCCTCCGTGGCGAATTTGGCGTCGGCCATGCGACCGGTGCTTGGTGTGGAGCCTGGTGTGACGGCTCTGCAGTTCGCGTCGTTCAGTTTTGATGCGGCGGTGTTGGATGTGGCGGTGACGCTGGCGGCGGGGGGTGCGTTGGCGATCGCTTCGGCGG
>NZ_JAIFZO010000006.1 GCF_026341275.1 Streptomyces ortus | reverse complement strand
CAGAACGCCTCCTCGGCGGGCGTCGTCGCGGTCCGGCCGGCGCTCGGCACAGCCTCCGGCACCGGCAGCGCCGCCCGGTCGATCTTCCCGTTGACGGTCAACGGGAACGCGTCGAGGACAACGACCACCGACGGAACCATGTACTCCGGCAGCCGGGTGGCCGCGAACGTCCGCACGTCCTCGCCGTCCACGTCACCGACGACGTATCCGACCAGCCGACCGTCACGGGCCACCACAGCGGCCCGCTCGACCTGCGGATGACCAGCGAGGACGGTCTCGACCTCACCGAGCTCCACCCGGAACCCACGGATCTTCACCTGCGCGTCCGCACGTCCCACGAACTCCAACTGCCCGTCCGCCGTCCACCGCGCCAGATCCCCACTGCGGTACATCCGCCCGCCCTCACCGAACGGGCACGCGACGAACCGTTCCGCCGTCAGATCCGCACGACCGACATACCCGCGAGCCAACCCCGAACCCGCGATATACAACTCCCCCGCCACACCCACCGGAACAGGCCGCAAAAACCCATCCAGCACATACGTACGCGTGTTGGGCAACGCACGACCGATCACCGGCGGC
>NZ_JAIFZO010000005.1 GCF_026341275.1 Streptomyces ortus | reverse complement strand
GCCGGCGCGTCCGGCGACCGCCGCACCTGCTCCGCAAGCAACTCAGGCAACGTCCCGGAAGGCACCCGCGGGGACACGTCCTGCCAGTCCCGCGTCAGACGCTCCCGCCGTTCCGAGTCCAGCAACCCTATTCGCCCCAAAGGCAGCTCCGGGTCAGCAGCGAACTGCTCCAACACCCGCACCAGCGCGGCCAACACCTCATCGGCCCGCGCCCGGTCGAACAGGTCCGGACGATGATCCAGCTGCAACTCCATCCGCTCACCCGGCGCGACGATCAACCCCAGCGGATAGTGACTGGC
>NZ_JAIFZO010000004.1 GCF_026341275.1 Streptomyces ortus | reverse complement strand
CCGACGGGACCATGTACTCAGGGAGGCGGGTGGCGGCGAAGGCCCGCAGCGTCTCGGCGTCCGCGTCCCCGACGGCGTATCCGATCAGTCGTCCGTCGCGCGCCAGCACCACGGCCCGCTCAACCCGCGCATGGGCGGCCAACACCGCCTCGACCTCGCCGAGTTCGACCCGGAACCCGCGGATCTTCACCTGCGCGTCG
>NZ_JAIFZO010000003.1 GCF_026341275.1 Streptomyces ortus | reverse complement strand
GTGGCCGGTTGTGTGCCGGGTCGGGTGGTGGATGCGGAGCGGATCGTGCCGTTGGGGGTGGCGAATGCTGCGTATGTCATTCATACCTCGGGTTCGACGGGGCGGCCGAAGGGGGTCGTTGTGTCGCATGCGGGGTTGGCGAATCTGGCGTGGGCGCAGGTTGATCGGTTTGCGGTGGGGGAGCGGGCGCGGGTGTTGCAGTTCGCGTCGTTGAGTTTTGACGCGGCGGTGTCGGAGTTGTGTATGGCGTTGGTGTCGGGTGCGGTGTTGGTGGTGGCTGGGGCTGAGGGGTTGCCGCCGAGGGTGTCGTTGGGTGAGGCGGTGGAGCGCACACACGCGACGCATGTGACGGTTCCGCCGGGTGTGCTGGCGGTGGAGGATGCGTTGCCGGCGGGGTTGGAGACGTTGGTGGTGGCGGGTGAGGTGTGTCCGCCGGGGTTGGTCGACCGTTGGTCGGTGGGG
Source organism: Streptomyces ortus (assembly GCF_026341275.1). NCBI lineage: Bacteria > Bacillati > Actinomycetota > Actinomycetes > Kitasatosporales > Streptomycetaceae > Streptomyces > Streptomyces ortus. The sequence goes on along the minus strand of NZ_JAIFZO010000003.1, from coordinate 11 downwards.
CGGCGGATGGT
>NZ_JAIFZO010000002.1:1988920-2023163 GCF_026341275.1 Streptomyces ortus | reverse complement strand
CTAGTGTGATGCGCCAGAAATCCTGTTGATTAGTTCTGCTGTGTTTTTTGACCGGTAGTTCCGACTTTGGCGAGGTAGTCGACGAGGGAGTTGAGGATCTCGTCGGCTGTCTTGGTCCAGGTGAACGGCCGTGGGTTCTTGTTCCAGTTGTCGATCCATACGGTGATGTCGTCCTCGAGTGCCTTCACCGAGGTGTGGACGCCGCGGCGGATGAGCTTGTCGGTCAGCAGGCCGAACCACCGCTCGACCTGGTTCATCCAGGAGGAGCCGGTGGGGGTGAAGTGGACGTGGAAGCGAGGGTGTTTGCCAAGCCACGTCCTGATCTCGGCGGTGTTGTGGGTGGCGTAGTTGTCGCAGACGAGGTGCACGTCGAGGTCGGCGGGCACCGCCTTGTCGATCCGGATCAGGAACTTCTTGAATTCGATGGCCCGGTGGCGGCGGTGCAGTGCTGATATGACGGTGCCGTCGGCGATGTTGAACGCGGCGAACAGGCTGGTGATGCCGTGCCGGTAATAGTCGTGGGTGCGGCGTTCGGGCATGCCCGGCATCATCGGCAGCACCGGCTGCGAGCGGTCCAGTGCCTGGATCTGGGACTTCTCGTCCACGCAGAGCACGACCGCCTTCTCGGGCGGGTGGTGGTACAAACCGACCACGTCGACGACCTTGGCGACGAACTGCGGATCGGTGGACAGCTTGAAGGAGTCCTGCAGGTGGGGCTTGAGGTCGAACCGTTTCCAGATGCGCCCGATCGTGGACTTCGACAGCCCGGTGCGCTGGGCCATGGAGGCCCGTGACCAGTGCGTGTCCTGGCCCGGGACCGACTCCAAAGTGGCCACGACAATCTCCTCGACCTGGTCGAGGAGGATTGAAGGCGGCCGACCCGAGCGCGGCTCGTCCTGCAGACCATCGAGGCGATGTGCGAGGAACCGGGCCCGCCAGCGGTCTACGGTCGACCTGTCGACGCCGAGGTCGGCCGCGGCCTGCTGATTCGTGCCGCCCTCCGCGCAGCGCAGCACGATCTTGGCTCGCAACGCCAGGAACTGGGCGGTCTTCGCCTGCCGCGCCCACTGCTGCAGCTGCCTGCGCTCGGCATCGTCCAAGACCAGGTCGGCCTTCGGCCGGCCGATCCAGCCGGCGTCCTCAAGCCCGGCCATCCGCTGGGCGGCGAAGGCCCTACGCCACTTGCTTACCGTCTTGGCCTGGACCCCGACGACCCGCGCCACAGCCGCATTCGACATGCCCTCAGCACACGCCAGGATGATGCGGGCCTTCTCGGCCGAACGCCGGTGCGGCCGTTCCGTCCAGCTCACCAACTCGAGGCGCTCGGCCTCGGACAGCGTGATCTCCACAGCAGAGGGCCCCGGATGCGACATGCCAACAGGGTAGTAACTAATCAACAGGATTTCTGGCGCATCACACTAGTGCTGTGACCGGGATGGTTCACCGGGTTATCCGCTGGCTTGCGTTTCGGCTGGCCTGTAGGTTCCCGCCGTGAGTGATGTTGGCAAGCCTGAGATTCGTTTCGCGCACGTGGCGGACGCGCCGGTGATCGCACGCATCCACATGGCCTCTCGGGCGGCGACGATGCCCTACCTGCCCCGGCAGAAGCGCAGTCACGACCAGGTCGCCCGGTGGGCCGAGGATGTTCTGCTTAAGTCATGCCGGACGTGGGTGGTGGTGCGCGATGGAGAGATCCTCGGTTATGCCGCCGTTGAGGGAGACATGCTCGAACACCTCTACCTGCGACCGGACGTGCGGCGCCAGGGCATCGGCACGCTCCTGCTCGACGAGGTCAAACGGAACAGCCCAGACGGGGTGTCCCTGCACGTCTTCCAGCAGAACACCGATGCACGCGCGTTCTACGAGCTCCACGGCTTCACGGTCCTCGACACCAGCGATGGCCACCGGAACATGGAGAATCTGCCCGACATGACGCTGCGCTGGACACCCGACGCTGCACGGTGAACCGTGTCCCGGCGGGCCGGAGACACTGATCCGTCATGCCGCATCGGCACAGGGGCGGCCGCCCCAGCGGACGCCTTTCTCACTGCGGATCCGGGCTCGCTGCGCTGGGCTGCCAGCACATCAGGGTGCCGCGCGTTGGCGTTGCGCCAGCGCAGGTATGCGTGCAGAGCCCGGGTCTGGACGGTGTGGTTGGGGTGGTGCGAGTTGGCCAGGGTGAACTGTCGCAGCGGCCCGAAGTGGGCCTCGATCGGGTTGGCCCAGGAAGCGTTGGTCGGGGTGAAGCACAACTCGACCCGGTTCTTCCGCGCCCAGGCTCGGATCTTGGTGCCCTTGTGCGCGGACAGGTTGTCCATGATCACGTATATGGGGGCGCCGTCGGGACGGGCGGCGCGGATCGACTTCAGCGCGGCCAGCGAGTTCGCCGCGCCCTTGTGGCGGCGGTTGACGCCCCACAAAAGGTCGTCGCCGATGGAATAGCAGCCGTGGAAGTAGGTGACGCCGTGGGCGCGGTGGTAGGTCGCCGGGATCCGGTCCGGGCGGCCGATTTCGGCCCAGCAGGACCCGGTGTGGGGCGGATGCCGAGCGGCCCGAATTCGTCGAAGGCGAAGACCCGGTCGGGGAAGTGTTCCAGGACGTGCTCGATGCGGTCCAGCTTGGCGTAGCGCTCGGGGTCGGTGGACTCCTTCCAGGTCTTGGTGCGCTGGAAGGTGATGCCGCGGCGGGCGAGCAGGCACCGTAATGCCTCGCGGCCGATGCGGATCACCCGGCCGTGGACTTTGCGCAGGTAGGCGACGAGCTTGCGCAGTGACCAGCGGGTGAACGGCAGGCCGAGCTTGACCGGGCGGGTGGTGGCCGTCGCGATGACGAAGTCCTCGTCGTCATCGCTGAGTTGGCGGGGACGGCCTCCCGCCCATTGAGGGTCCAGGCAGGCCAGGCCGATCTCGTTGAAGCGATGGATCACGTCCCGGACAGTGTCCTCGTCGGCCTGCACCAGTTGGGCGATCACCGGCACCCGGTTCCCGCCGGCCGAGGCCAGCAGCATCATCGCGCGCCGGTAGCGCACCGTGCTGGTGCTGCCCCGGCGCACGATCTGCTGCAGCTTCTGCCCCTCCTGGTCGGTCAGTCTGCGCACATGGGCGGGCTCGGCCACCGTGCCTCCAGCGATCGGATCGGACGTCACCGCACATCCAACCGCCACGACCACCGACCCGGCGAACCAACGCGGTCACAGCACTAGGGCTACAGCGGTGAGGGCGGTGCGTTGTTGAGCGTCGGGTGAAACGGGCGGGCTCGGCTCCTGTCTGGCCGCCGCCTGGTGGGTAGCGACCGGAGCCGGCGCGGCCGTGCGGCCGGATTGTCGGCAAGGGGCGCGTCTGCGGTAGGTGACGTGCAGCGATCGTGCCGCGCGAGCCGCTTCAACCGGCCGCACCGAGCACAGTGTTGTACGCATGGGGGCGGTGCGCCCGCTCCGTGGATGAGGGAAGGGAGCGGGCGCGGGGTGTATGGCTACGGCTGGCTGCTTCGTCTGCTGGGTGCGGTGGACGAGTTCAGCGGTGGCCTGCAGGCCACCGCTGGGGGAGTGCTCCGGCAGAGCTCACGGTGGTGGGGCGGCTGTGCCCGGCCGGTTCTCTCGCCTGTTTTGACCCTGATGCACGACAGGGTGGGTGCGGCCTGCGGGGCCGGGCTTCTTCTGCTCTGCACCACTGCCGCGCGTGCATCTGTGTCAGTCGCAGATCGGGGGAGTGTATGAACAGCGGGGGTGGTGGCCGACAGGCTCGCATGGTCGGGTTTCCGCCATTGTCTGTAAGTGCAGGCGGTGTTCGCCGGGCACTGGCGCGGCGGTCGCGTGGGGGAGGGTTCGGCGTCGTAGCAGGACAGGATGCGTATTCACTGCGGCATGTCCGCATGAAGGCCTGTATCGAAGAGTTGTTCGGCTCTTTGGCGCATTGTCAGCGACATGGAAAATCTGTTTGGGGAACGTCCGGCCGTTCGGTGCCTCTGTGATGAATGCTGTGTGCACTCAGTGACCGGAGGGGTCGCTGGGCTTACTTTTCCCTGGGGGGGAAATGTCGCATTCGCATGCGCACAGTCATGCCCATTTCCGTACAAGACGCGGTCTCGTAGCGGCTCTGGCGGTGCTGTCGCTGGCCGCGGGCGCCGTACCGGCCCTGGCTGCACCGGCCGCTGATCCGGCGGGCTCCGCGTGGGGCAAGGGCACCGGCAAGGTCACTCCGCCGGCGGTGAAGGTCGGCGAGACGAAGCCGGCCGCCCCGGTGGCCGAGGCGCCTCTGTCACCGGAGCGGGAAGCCTGGCGCAAGGCACAGAAGGAGCGCGCGACCTCGACCACCGGCAAGGGCGCACGCTCTGGCACGGCAGGCAGAGCGGCCGCTGCTGTGGCGGATTATGTGCCCGAGGGTCAGGGTGACGTCTCCTGGCACCAGATCACGGATGTCCGTGTCACGGACTCCCTGGTGGCGCGGATCGACTACTCCACCGGCAACCTGATGCTGGCCGCCACCGACTTCGACGTCGCCGGGGTGGGACAGAAACTCCAACTGGCCCGCACCTACAACTCGCTGGACGCCCCCTGGGGCAAGGTCTCCCAGCGCTGGTGGCAGACCTACGAGCGCTACGCGCAGGTCAGCGACACCGAGTTCGTGCACTACGACTCCACCGGCGCGTCGTGGACGTTCACCAAGAACACCGACGGCACGTTCAAGACGCCCACCGGGTACTCCAAAGACCTGAAGAAGAACGCGGACGGCACCTTCACCCTCACCGACCGCAAGTCGGGCTCGAAGGACACCTACAACCAGTACGGGACGCTGACGAAGGTCACGGACAAGAACAGCGGTGTCATCACCGTCACCCAGCACGACGAGGGCGGCGAGAACAAGGGCTTCAAGCTCACCGAGACCCGCTCGGGCCGCTCCATCGACCTGGTGAAGACGGACGCCTCGCAGTGGCAGGCCAAGGACCACACCGGCCGCACCGCCGTCTTCGACCTCAACCCCGCCGGCGACCTCACCAAGACGACGGACACCGAGGGCAAGGCCACCGTCTTCGACTACGACTCCTCCCGGCGCCTGACGAAGATCACGACACCTGAGGGCCGTGTCACCGTCTTCACCTACGACGCCGCCAACCGCGTCACCAGCATGCTGCGCGCCACCGAGTTCAACGGCACCGGCCACACCGGCCCCACCTACCGCTACGACTACAGCGCCACCGCCCCCTTCGCGGCGGGCACCACCACGGTGACCGACCCCGAGAGCCACGCCACGAAGTACGAGCACGACAACAAGGCCAGGGTCTCCAAGGTCACCGATCCGTTGGGGCACTCCCGCCCGCGCACCTACGACGCGAACAACAACCTCGACACGGCCACCGACGCCATGGGCGTGAACGGCGTGGGCGGCAACGTCACCAAGTACGGCTGGGATGCGCGCAACAACCCCACCGGCGCCACCCTGCCCACCGGCGCCACCTCGTCCGTCACCGGCTACCAGACGATCTCCGGAGCCGACCTGCCCGGCAGCATGACCACGGCCGACGGTGAGAAGTCGGACTACAAGTACGACACGGCCGGCAACACCATGTCGGTGGCGGTGACCGGAACGGGCGGCGGCACGCGGTCCTTCACCTACAACCCGGCCACCCCCACCTGCGGCGGCTTCGAGGGCCAGCGCTGCACGGCCAAGGACGCCCGCTCCAAGGTGACCTCCTTCGCCTACGACGCCAAGGGCAACCTCACCAAGGTCACCCCACCAGCACCTCTGAACGCGAACCCGGTCACCTACACCTACGACGCGCTGGGGCGCACGGAGACGGCCGTGGATGGCCGCGGCATCAAGAGCGTCTACACCTACGACCACCGCGACCGCGTCAAGGAAGTCTCCACCACCCACACGACCGTCACCTACGCCTACGACGGCGACGGCAACCTCAAACAGCGCACCGACGACATCGGGACCATCGCGTACGACTTCGACCCGCTCTCCCGTGAGAGGGTCCGCACCCTGCAGGACGGCTCCCAGACGGTGCTGGCCTACACTCCGGCCGGCAACGTCGACACCTACACCGATCCGCAGGGCACGGTCGACTACACCTGGGACGAGGCCAACCGTCTCAAGACCCTCAAGGACCCGGCCGGACGGATCACGTCCTACGAGCACAACAACAACGACGCGCGCACGGAGACCACCTACCCGGGCGGCACCGTGCAGACGATGGACCCGGACGAGTCCGGCCGGCCCAAGACGATCAAGGCCACCTCGTCCAAGGGCACCCTGGTCAGCCTCGCCTACAGCTACGCCAACGCCGGCAAGGACGGATCGAAGATCCGCACCAGCACGGATGCGGTCTCGGGGATGAAGACGACCTACAGCTACGACAACGCGGGCCGCTTCTCCTACGCCAAGGAGGAGAAGGGCACCACCCTCAGCTCGTCCTGGCAGTACTGCTACGACGCCGCCGGCAACCTCACCTCCCAGGGTGTCGAGCCCGGCTGCCCCCGTGGCACGACCTACACCTACGACGACGCCTCACAGCTGACCAGCAAGAACGGCTCGACCGCCAACTGGTCCTACGACAAGGCCGGCAACGAGACCGCGGGCGCCTCCACCCCGGAGGAGACCCGCACGGCCGAGACGTGGTCGGACTTCTCCCAGCTCACCTCCCTCACCGTCGGCGGCAAGACCTACCCGGGTGAGTACGGCTCCACCGACTCCAGCGAGCGTCACCGCCTGGGCGACACCTACTTCCACCCCGGCCCCCTCGGACTGGCGGCCGAGACGACCGCCGGTGTCGACACGGGATTTGTCCGCGAACCCGGGGGCACGCTCAATTCCATGACCCGTGACGGCAAGGCGTACTACTACCTCACCGACGCCCTCGGCTCCGTCGTCGCGCTCACCGACGAGAGCGGCACGAAGGTCAACACGTACTCCTACAGCCCCCGCGGCGTCACCCGCGCCGCCACCACCGAGAAGGCCGGCCTCTCCCAGCCCTACCGGTTCGCCGGCGGCCACCAGGACCCCACCGGCATGTACCACCTCGGGGCCCGCTACTACGACCCCAACATCGGCCGCTTCACCCAGCCCGTCCCCTCCGGCCAGGAAAAGAACCCCTACCTCTACGCCGAAGGCGACCCGGTCAACCGCATCGATCCCACCGGACTGTTCTCGTTCGCCGATACTGTCGGCACAGTGGCGGGCGCTGCAGCTGTTGCTGCTGTCGGCGTGGCCTGCGCCAGCACAGCCGGTGTCGGCTGTGTAGCCGCAGGAGTTGTTACCTCTGGCCTCTGGGGCGCGGGCGCGGGGGCTGCAGGAGCGACCATCGCCGGGGGTACTCAGGCTGAGCGAGTGAACGGAACGCTCGGAGGGCTGACGGGCGGGCTCGCGGGACCGGTCGGTTCCCTGCTTTTCGGATGATGGATGACGGGCCTGGAGGCGAAATGAGTCCGGCAGTTCGATTTATGACATCAGCCATCGGCACAGCTGTTGTCGCAGCAACACTCGGGGCTGTGGCCACTGCAAGCGGCCTTCTCGACGGCACCGTGCTTGGTGCTGTCGTGATTTTTGGGGCGGCAGGCGCTGTAGCGGGACTGCTGATCGCCGCGTTCTCTCAGCGGTCCGGCCGCTGAGCGCCACTTCAGGCCATGTGCTTCGGACTCGTCCGAAGTTCCGCGAAGAGCTGATCAAATAGGGTGCTCTGCGGGCGGAACCATGGTTCCGCCCGCAGAGCAGCCGTTCTGCTGACGCCGTCTTCGCCGCCAAAATAGGCACCCTGACCGGAGCCGGTACTGCCCCCGGCCGTGCCCAGCCCGACGCCCGGACAGGTCACTTGGATACGCACGACGTTCCGTCATGACCCGGGGATACCGCCGCCCGGGGGCGTGCGCCCAAGCGCGCATTCCACCGCGTTGAAGCACGGCATAGAACTGGGCGTTCTGGAATGAGGCAGGCGCAAACAGACCCTGACCCCACCCGCCTCACCAAGCTGAAGCACAGCATTCGCACGGCACCTATTAGACGTCGCCGTAGTGACTCAGCATCACCTCCGTCCATTGCGCGGGCTGAGTCGACTGGCACCCGGGGCACCGACGCTCGATGACGCGCTCGGCTGTGGGGAAGCCGACCTGTGCGGAGTGCACCTGGAGCACTTCCAGGAGCAGCGGTGTGCGGCAGAGGGGACAGGGCTGTCCGTACCTGGTGATCTTCTTGGGCGGACTGTGCACACAGCGGCGGCTTACCGTCTCGGGCTGGCCGGGCGGCCCGCCTGGCGGGCGCCACGGCAAAGACTTGGCGATGCCCTCCCGCCAGGCGGGAGGGACCCCGGGTCGCGCTTTTTTGCAGGTCACCGCCGGGGTTTCATGGGCCGATGATCAGCATGTCGGAGGTTCGCCCGGGGAACGGGTGGCGCTATGTCTTCCGGGGCGTGATGGCCGGCGACGGCTACCGTCCTGCGGGCAAGACGCTGCGCGACGCCCAGGACGAAGCGGGTGTCCCGCCCGGCGTGTGGAAGGGCCGGGGCCTGGCCGCGGTCGGCCTCGCGGCCGGGGACGTGGTGAGTGAGCGGCAGGCCGAACTGCTTCTGGGGGAGGGCCGGCACCCGGATGCCGACCGGATCGAGCGCGAACTCCTGGCGCAGGGCAAGAGCCCGGCCCGCGCCCGGCGGGCGACCGTGCTGGGCAGGCCCATCGAGCACAACCAGTCGCCCGAGACCGACAAGGCCAAGGAGCGCACCCCCTGGCTGGGCTTCGACCTGACGTTCCGGCCCCCGCCGACGGTGCACATCGCGTGGGCGCTGATGGACGACAGGCATCGCCGGGTGCTGGAGCTGTGCGACGACATCGCCCGTGACAAGACGCTGGCGTGGGTGGAGGAGTCGGTCGCGGAGGTCCGGTTGCGATGTGCCGGGTTGGTGTCGGTGGGTGGGTGTCAGTGACGGCATGTCAGGTCGGGGTGTTTGTACTGGCCGGGTGTTCATGAAGGGCAGCGTCACTGCTGTGGAGCGGTATCGGTGGCAGGTGTGGCTGTCATGGGGTGGTGCACCCCGCTCTGTTCCACTGTCTCGGGAACGGCACTTCTGATCCTTCGTGGGCCGGGCGGCGGCACGGTGTCGGTGTCCGCCGGGGCGCAGGGTGTGAGGTGGGGGAGCCTGGCGCGTGAGGTGAGGTGACGGAGGGACGAGAAGCTGTGTCAGACCCCTGAACTGTGACGCTCCGTGACTGGTTGCGCTGTGCGCCACCTATCGAACCTGTGGCACCTCGAAGCGTCAGAAGCGTCAGATGGTTTCGCTGTAACCCCGGTTCGTGGCTTCGTGGGCAGCGTGCCGGATGGCTCTGATGGTGGATTCGGTACGTCTTCGCCGCAGCCAGGCGAGGGCGGATGTGGAGGGGGTGAGATCGGCCACGTCGATGTATCTGATGCCTGCGCGTGGAAAGTATTCACGGGCGGCCTTCGGCAGGAAGCACATTGCCTCTCCGGCGGCCACCGTGTGCAGCAACGATTCCATGTCGGTGACTACCGGACCGTAGCGGACGCGGCTGCCGTCGGGGCGGGGATCGACCGCCCAGAAGTCCCACCACAGCCGCGGAACCTACTCAGGCATGTCGACCACCGGAACGCCGGAGAGTTGAGCCAGGGTGAGCCGGGGCTGGATCGCCAGGGGATGCCTGGTGGAGAGGCAGGCCACACGTGGCTCGGTGGCCAGGTGGTGCAGTTCGATGTCGTCCGTCACCGGAGGACGGACGAAAACCACGTCGACCTCCTGCTGTGCCAGCGCGGCGAGGTGGTCGCGGAACGCGAGGTTGACCAGCCGCACGGTCGTTTCGGGGTGGCGGTCTTGCAGGAGGCTGAGGACGGCACGGGTGTGCGCCATGGATGCCTCGGCTCCCATGGCTCCCACGACGAGTCGTCCGCAGACCTGTCGCAGCTGCGCGTCGGCTACGCGCCGCAGCTGGTCGACCGCCGCGACCGCCGCGCGGGCTTCGGGGAGCAAAACCTGCCCTGCCTCGGTGAGCGTGAGCGTCCGGCTCGTGCGCTCCACCACGCGTACCCCCAAGCGTTTCTCCAGCTCCCTGATCTGCTGACTCAGCGCCGGCTGCGTGATGAACAAGCGCGCGGCAGCACGCCCGAAATGGAGTTCCTCGCTCAGCGTGAGAAAGAGCCGGAGCTGATGAACGCTCGGTTCCTTCGATACGGACACCCCCACAAAGAAGCCTCCTTCTCACTGCCCAACCTGTTGCGATAACGGGCATGTTATCGATCACCAGGCATTCTGTACCCCGGGTCCGATGACACCCCTGTGCTGATCATGTGATAGTCAACTGCGTTACTGATCGGCCTGACGGTCCGCCAGCTCGGAGTAGGGCTGGTGGCCGGTTCCTCCGGCAACGCCCGGGGACGGTCGCCTGCTGGTGGCAGGGGCGCTTCCAACGAAGGGCCCTCGCCTGCGGAAGTGCTGGACAACATTCCCCCTCAACGAGGAGCAGTAAATGCGTAAAGCCGTACTCGGCTTGTTCGTGGCAGTGGCTGCGGTGCTCGCGGTGGCACCCTTCGCCAGTGCCGACCAGACCCAGACCGTCGCCTGCTGCGGCGGCACGCCGGGCCAGCCGTAAAGGACCCTCGTCAGCGGAAGAGCTGGATCAGGATTCCCCCTCGATAAGAGCTCGTAACACGATCATGATCGGTGCTTCTTGAGACGTCTCCAACAGATGAGGCCGCAGGCCAATGAGACGAAGGCGTTGTGGAGTTCCGTTCGGCGTTCCCAGCGGACGGCGAGGCGTTTGAACTGGTGGAGCAGGGCGCAGGTCTGCTCGACGACGTAGCGGAGTTTGCCCAGGCCCTTGGTGTTCGGGGCGCCCTTGCGGGAGATGACCGGCAGGATCCGGCGGCGTCGCAGCTCATGGCGCACGGCTTTCGAGTCGTATGCCTTGTCGCCGAGGAGCGAGTCGGGTCGTCTGCGCGGACGGCTGGGCCGTCCGGCGATGGGCGGGACGCCGTCGACCAGGGCGGGGGTCTGGGTGACGTCGTTGACGTTGGCCGCGGTGATGATGACCTTGAGCGGGGTGCCGCGTCCGTCACAGATCCGGTGGTGCTTGCTGCCCGTCTTTCGCCGGTCGACCGGCGACGGACCGGTGTCGGTGCCCCCTTTTTCGCGCGGATGTGGGAGCAGTCCGCACACGCGCGGGACCAGTCGAGTTCGCCGGCCGCGTTCAGTTCCGCGAGCAGAACGCGGTGCAGTTCCTCGAAGACTCCGGCCTGGTGCCACCGCTCCAGGCGCCGCCAGCAGGTATGGCCCGAGCCGAACCCCAGCTCCAGCGGCAGGAGTTGCCAGGCTATGTCGCTGTGGAGCACGTACAGGATGCCCTGCAGACACAGCCGGTCCGCCACCGGCCGCGGCCCCGGCGACTTCTGCGGCCAGGGTGGCAGCAACGGCCCGATCAGCGCCCACAAGTCATCGTCCACGATCCACGGCCGAGTGCTCACAGCATCTCGAACGGCGGAATCGTCACATCGGTCACGCCCGACCAGGGCACTCCAACAAGATCGTGTTACGAGCTCGTAGCAGCAGAAAGACGCTGGCTTGTAGCGAGGCCTCGTGGTCCGCTGTGGAAGTCCCCGACGCCGGCATCCGCTACTTCTCGCCGGAGAAACCGCCAGCTCACTCTTGGCGTCTTGTCGTCTGAGACGGAGGCACTATGACGCAAGAACCGGGTAACAGCACCGACCGTACGTCGAAGAATCTGGACGAGGCGCTGGCGACGCTCATGAGTGAACTGTTTCGAGCGGACGCCAAGGCCAACACCGTTCTCGCGTTGACCAGCTTAGGCTTGGCCTTCCTTGCCACACGTGGCGGTTACGATGCCCAACCGCCTGCTGTCCTGGCCGTGGGCGGGCTTGGTGCTGCCTGCCTTGTGATTGCCACCGTGCTCCTAGTGATCACCGTTCGTCCGGTACAGATAGATAACCCGGAGCTGGAGGACTGGACGCGCTGGGCCAAGCTGGAACCAGCTGCGCTCAGTGAACACATGCGAACGGACCTGCGGGCCAAGAGAGTTGCGGCCTTGGCACGCCTTCTGAGGGACAAGTTCCGGCGACTGCAGCACGGAATAAATTTCATTCTGTCCGGTCTTTTGCTATTGATTTCGGCCGCAGTTCTTTCTCTGTTGATATAGGTCTACCTGCCCAGCTTTATGGGAATTCTGGCAGCAACTCCCCTAGGCAGAAGTGCGCTCTAAAAAGCGTCTTTTTTTACCTGCCTGGGGCCTTGTAGTGGCTGCGTGATGGGTTTAGGTTGCACGCTATATTTTATTCGTGAAGCCATGCTTCTTTCAGGCGTTCCAGAAGGTTATTATCGCCCACAGTGTGCGTCCACAGCTGCGAAAGGCGGGGCAGGCCGTGCGCGATTCTTTCGCATAGCACGAACGATTCGGGTAGTTCGACCAAGCGGTAGACGCCAGGGAATAGGCCATCGGGCCCGTAGATGTGCCACAGCTGTTCCAATCGCGCACGGTTGGCGCGCAGGTAGCCATCCAGGGCCTGAGGGTAGGTTTCCCGCTCTGCCAGGGGCACTGCTTGCAGAGAAATTTCTATGTTCTTCCTCGTATGTTCAGTATCCCATTGGTCGGATTTGATGCCGGTCACAAGTCCGAAGTGCTGCCCGCAGATCGCCAGGACCCGACTCATAAGTTTGGCTGGCAGCTCAGTCCCTTCCTCTACGGTCACTTGCCGTGTGGTGGGCGAGGCAACTGGAGAGGCAACCTCGCTCAGACTCGCACTCGTAGCGGGATCGACGAGCTCAGAAGCCTTGTTCGACCAGTTGCCCTGTCGCGACCAACTGCGGTCTGCGATGCCCAGGAGTGCTTCACCGGCGACCTTCACACCATTCGTCCAGCCGTCCTTGAAAGCCGTGCTCTGAGTAGCTGGTCCCGCAGTTTCCAGCCCCACTACCTCGGACCGTGCTCCAGCAACCGCCCCGGCTTCCAGCGCGGCCACCAAATCGTTTGCCTCGTCTGCCGGTACGTCCTGAGCTTTGAGGACTGCGAACAGCCTCAGCCGGGCTCTGTCACCAGCTCTTTGATACTGAATGACTCTGAGCCCAGATTCCCTGCTCAGCTCAGGTTCAGCTTCGCTAGGTTCGTGCTGACCAGTCATCTGCGGTTGTTCCTTCTGTGAAGGGCTCACCGACCGTTGCGCCGGTGACGATGTACGGGGTGGCCGCACTGTGCAGACCCCCTCATTCAGCACGACGGTATCTGCGGGTTGAACCGCTCCGATAGGTGGCGAGACCGTCGTCCACGATCCAGGGCTGCTCACGCCCTTCCGGAGGACGAACCCGAACCGTCGACACCGCGCTGATCCACTGCGGTGCTCGTTCGTGCGGAGACACCCAGCACACCCGGATGCCTTCGGCAGCACCGCAGTGAATCGACCAGCGGCGATGTTGTTGGCGGCGCCAGCCGCGAGCTCCGCCAGCCTGCGCGCGGCCAGCGGATGCGACTATCCGACCTCGACGGAGTGCATGGACGCCGTGTGAGTGGACGAGGGGCGTGGACCTCGGCTCGCAGCGGAGTCGGCGTGCGTGCGCCAGCAGCCTCCAGCTATTGCTTGTTCGCCTACTCCCGCGTGTCAGTGGCGGGTCCTACCTTGGAAACAGCGCGTTTCACGCATTGCTACCGGGTGGGGGACATCTGTGGCGAACGGTGTGTGGCATGACGGCCTCCGGCGGGTTCTCGAACTCGACAAGGAAGATCTCGGCCTGGACAAGGATGACCCGGTCCTGGAGGACATCGGGCTGAGTATTCCGGAGCTGCGAGAGAGCCTGCAGCAGCCGGTGGCGGAGCGAGACCGGGAGCTCCTCATCTGCGCGGAGCGAAGCCAGGGCCGCCCGTGCAAGGCCGAAGTGAGCGGGGTCAAAAGCCCTCACATGTACGTGCGCAAACACCGCGGCCCGGACGGCGCCCTGCGGCTGCGCGCGGCCCACCTTCCCACTGTGCACGAGATGACGACTGAGGAGAGCGACCGGCACAAGGCCATGAAGGACTTCCTTGCCCGCACCGCACAGGCTGCCGGCCTCGAAGTCCACGTGGAGAAGGCCACCAAGACCCGCACTTCGCGGCCGGACGTGACGATCATCGGCTCCGGCGGCGTGAGCCTGGGATGCGAAGCCCAGTACTACAACGCCGGCGCGGGCACCGTGCTGCGCCGGTCAAAGGCGCACGCGGATGCCGGGCTGACGGCCAACTGGATCACCCACGACGACCGATTCCACCTGATCGACCGCTCCAATTGGATGCTGACCCGCGAGGTGACCTGGCGCGAGATCACCAGCGCGGCCGACCTCGCTCTCGTGGGCGGCTTCCGCGTCCTTGTGGAGTGGAGGTGCACGGCCAGTGCCGAGCGCCCCTGTCCCGACAGCAAGCTGAAGACCGGCTGCGGGAAGATGCACCTGGAGTGGGACACACCCCGGCGCCTGGACGACGAAAGCACCGGATGGACCGGCCACCGGGGGAACACGAACGGCACCACTGTCGGCCAGACACTCATCGCCGCCGCCACCGGCACCGTCACACCCCTGTTCGTTGTCTCCCGCACAGACCGACGCGCCGGTGCCTACATGTGGGTGTCCGCCGACGACCAGACCCGATGGGCCGACTACCAAGACCACCAGCACCCCGGCCCGGAAGCCGACCAGGCCCACGATGAGGAGATCCGCTTCTCCGGCAACGACGCGAACACCACCTGCACTTTCGGCGAAGACACCTACTTTCCCGGCACACCGTTGCAGCGCCGCGGCAGCCACGGCGCGAACCTGACGCTCACGGCCGACAACCCCGCACCCTCCCGGGCCGCCCTCGCCCTGCCCGGCCCCCGTAGCGCTGGCGAAGCCCGCACCGTCGTACGCCTCACCGCTCCGAACATCCCACGGCCCCGCCCCGGCGTATGCGAGATCGGCGCGCCGAAGTGCGGACAGCCAGCCCGCCTGTACGCGGGCGGCTGGCGGTGCGAAACACACCGCCCATAGGTGGGATCCACCCGCTCAACCAGTCCCAGGTCGACCGGCCCCGCCAGCGCGCCATGGAGTTGCGCACCATGAACGTCCGCCGCTGAAACCGCATCGTCGGCGCGTGGGCGGGTCGGGAACGAGCGGGAGCTGGATGAGGCGTGAGTGGACCAGGTCGTCGACCTCGGCTCGCAGGGGGACAGTACGAGTAGTCCCCGACGTCGGCTTCGCTGGATGGGCGCTTTCGGCTGGCGGTGGGGTGGTGCGCCGGGGCATTGGGGGCGTGGGGTGTGGGTGGGTGCGCCGGATGAGGCAGGGATGTGACGCAGGACACGGTGGTGGTACGGAGGGTTGTTCGGAGCCTCCCTCGGGCGGGTTAGGCCTGGTCAGGGGACTACTGAGGGTGACTAGCGCTGTTTGTTGAAGGTTGCACAGGGCGGTGGGGTGGGGACCATCGGTGATTTTCTGCGGGGCGGCGTGAGTGTTTCGCCCGGCAAATCACTTAGGTAGGGGTCAAGCCCAACAGCCTCTCGGCGCAGTCGAGTTGACGCTGGGTGCCTGCTGACCCTCAACCGAGAGGATCTTCGCTCATGTCCCCTGTCCACGGGAGGCACGTGTGAGATACGACGACACCCCGGACGGCAGCCCGCCCGGAAAGTACGGCGCCGGACTGTCGCAGTCCATGTACGTGCCGCTGGAACTGCCCCTGGACTTCGAGGCGTTTTACCTCGGGCACCAGGAGCCCTTCCACGCCTACGCGGAAGTCCACTTCGGCACCCGCGCCGCGGCGGAAGAGGTCATACACACGGTCTTCCTGGAGATCCACGCCGGCTGGACGCAGCTGCTGAGCGCGGGCAACCTCGAACAGGGCGCCTGGGCGATCGTCCGGCGGGCCGTGCACGACCGCCTGGAACTGGAGGGCCGGGCCCCGGCCTTCGTCATCAACGGCCCCATCGCCCAGGCCCTGGACAAGGCGCTCACCACGGCCCGGGAAAAACTCCACAAGATGGAGTCCAGCAGCGGCCTGTACGAGGCGATCGCGGAACTGCCCAACCGGCAGTTCGAGGTCATCGTGCTGCGCTACGTCCTGGGCTACCCCACCGCGAAAGTCGCCTGGTACGTCGGCATCGACGAACGCACCGTCGGCCACCACCTGCGCCGCGCCAAGGAACGCCTGCGCCTGCAGCTGGGCCTGCCCGCCGCCGAGCGCAAGAAGCCCAAACAGAAGGGAGAAGACGCATGACCACCACCATCGACACCCTCCTGGCCGACGCCCGCATCCCGGTCTCCGCAGCGCAGCGCTTCGACGTCGCCGCCGGCCTGCGCCGCCTGGCCGCCGACGCCTCCCGCCGCACCCCCACCACCGAAGTCACCCGCTCCGCCCAGGCCGCCCAACGCCTGGGCGTGGTCTGCCGGTGGGTCCTCAATGAACCCGACGCCGCCACCCACGTCGCAAAGATCGCCGAAGGACCGGACCGCGGACCACTCACCGAGGACGAACTCGACGTCGACGGCGCCCTCGTCTTCGGCTGCCTGCTCTACCTGACCGGACACCAGGAATCCGCACAGTTCTGGTGGCAACTCGCCGCCGGCGCCGGCAGCCGCGCCGCCGCCTACTGCCTCCACCTGCACCACCTGTCCCTGGGCGAATCACGGCGGGCCTGGCACTGGTTCCACCAGCTCACCCACTCCATGGCCGACACCACCCCGCCCGACGCCGCCTTCCTCGAGGGCCTGGAACTCTTCGCCCGCTACGTCCGCACCAACGGCTCACGCGCCCTCGCACCCACCCACCGCCTGGAAAGCGAGATCGACCGGCTCGCCGCGCGCACGCCCGGCTGCTCCGTCATCGTTGCCCGGCCCGATCGGCAGCTGGTGGCCAGCCTGCGGGAGTTCGGCGCGGGCCGCTGACCGCCCCTGACACCAAAGTAGGGGGAGTCCTGCCCCGGCCACCGGTTCCAAGGCCCCGGCCGGGTGGACTCCTCACCACGACGCCACCCGGAAAGGGACGTCTTGTCATGCACCCTAGCCAGCACCCGCCAGCCGCGGAGACGAAACCGCGCGTCCCAGCCGTGGCCTGGATCGCCCGCCGCCGAAAGACTGCGCTGACCCATATCCTGCGCGGCGCCTGCTACGGCCTCGGCACCGGCCTCATCGGCCTCGGCTTCGTGTGGGCCGAGCGACTCCTGTGATCACAGACCGTCTGTGATCACAGGCGGTGGCTGCTGTCGGCATCAGCCCTTCGAGGGTTCGCAACTCGTAGGCCAGCCCCGCTTTGACCAGCACTGATACATCATCGTCTGGCTGCTGCGGAAACGCCTTATAAAATGTCGTTGAGCAGTGCTTTCACCTGGGGCTTTACCCTCGGGTCGTCATCAGCCCTGGAGGGTTCGCAACTGGCTGAGCGCGGCAGTGGGGCGGCCTCCGAGAGGGTCGTCATCAGCCCTGGAGGGTTCGCAACGTGAGCCCCAGCTCCACGCCCACCGCGGTTCTCTCGTCGTCATCAGCCCTGGAGGGTTCGCAACATGACAGCTCGCCGCCGAGGAGCCCAGACAGCTCGTCGTCATCAGCCCTGGAGGGTTCGCAACGTTACGCGGTTCGTGCTGGACGCGGATCACCATGCGGTCGTCATCAGCCCTGGAGGGTTCGCAACCCGTTGACGGCTGCTCCGGCGTAGCTGCCGATGGAGGTGTCGTCATCAGCCCTGGAGGGTTCGCAACCTTCACCCCAACCGGCGACCGCGTGGCGGGACCGGGTGCCCGTCGTCATCAGCCCTGGAGGGTTCGCAACGGGTGGTGGTGGCCGGGGCGAGCATGGCGGACCCGGGTCGTCATCAGCCCTGGAGGGTTCGCAACGCGATCGAGTCCGTGATCCGAGGCCAGAAGCCACACGTCGTCATCAGCCCTGGAGGGTTCGCAACGGCGCGGGGTGGAAGGGGCGGTCCACCAGGGTCTTCGTCGTCATCAGCCCTCGAGGGTTCGCAACCACGGCGTGTGGTCGTAGGGCCCGAACTCGCCGAAGTCGTCATCGGCCTTGGAGGGTTCACAACCCGTGCTCGCGGGTGACGATGATCTGCCGGTAGTCCGGTAGTCCGGTAGTCCGGTAGTCCGGTAGTCCGGTAGTCCGGTAGTCCGGTCGTCATCGGCTCGGAAGGGTTCGCAATACCATCAACGGCGCTGCGGACGCCGCTGCGGAGAGCGTCGTTATCGGCCCCGGAGGGTTTGCAACTGAGCAGCGAGGTGACTTCGCAGCCGGTGTGCCCGTGCATTATCAGCCCGTGAGGGTTCGCAACACGAGAAGACGATCCACCTGACCATCCTGAACCAGGTAGTCATCAGCCCGAGGAGGGTTCGCAACATGATCTTCGCGGTCTGGCGACCGGGGAGAGCTCGTAGGTGAGTGCGGTTACGTTGTGGCGTCCCTTCAGGGGGGGCCTCTGACCATCATTGATACATCATCGTCTGGCTGCTGTAGAAACGCCTCGCAATTCGTCGTTGCACAGTGCTTTCACCCGGAGCTTTACACTCGGGTCGTCACCAGCCCACCGACGGTTCGCAACCCGTACTCGGCGGTCAGCCGCTTCAGCGCCGACGCCGTCGTCATCAGCTTACCGAGGGTTCGCAACCTGCTCTACACCGACGTCGAGACGGTCCAGCTCAGCGTCGTCATTGCCCCTGGAGGGTTTGCAACACTTGGCGTAGCGTCAGCCACGCTCGGGTGGTCATGGTCGTCGTCGGCCTTGGAGGGTTCGCAACAGGGTGGCGCGCACGGCGGACCGCGGCGGTAGCGCGGTCGTCATTGGCCCTGGAGGGTTCGCAACTGCTTGAGGATGGCCTGCTTAGTTTCGTCCTGGGCTTGCTTCGCCGTCATCAGCTCAGAAGGGCTCGCAACAGTGGCTCTCGTCGTCTGGAGTGCCACCCTCTTCCAGCTCATCATCAGCCCATCGATGGTTCGCAACATCGGGGAGTACGTGTACGCCCAGGTCGCGATCATGTCGTCATCAGCCCGCGAGGGTTCGCAACTGCATGTGGGTCAGACGACTGACCCGCAGTACGTTCGTCGTCGTTGGCCCTGGAGGGTTCGCAACGCGAGGATCTGGTGGACGACCGAGCGGGGGTCGGGCGTCGTCATTCGCCCTGGAGGGTTCGCAACTTCACCACGGCGGCAGGCCGCGGCGAGCCCGAAGGCGTCGTCATCGGCCCTGGAAAGTTCGCAACCTGTACGTGGTGGCCGCCGACGCAGCGAATGCCCTCGTCGTCATCGGTCCTGGAGGGTTCGCTGTTGCTCCGTGCCCGGATCGTAAGGGTTTATGGAGCTGTGTGGCGGTCTGTCGGTAGTGCAGGTGTGCAGGTCAGAGCGTTTTGGGTGGCGTGGGGGTGGGTGCCCAGACTGTGTTGGGTCGGAACGGGCCTGGCTGGATCACTACATGTGGTGACGGGTTGGCCTGTTTCCGTGATCTTGTGTGGGTGTTTCAACTAGGTTGCCGTGCGGGGGCGTTGGCTGCTTATCGGTCAACGCGGGAGCATGGAGGGGGTGTTGGGGTGCGGGTACGGGTGGATGTCACACCGGATACGGCCCATCTTCGCTGGCAGGATGTACACGGTCCCGCGCGGGCGGTGGTCTACGGCCTGTTGGAGAGCCGCGACCAGGAACTGGCCCAGGCGCTGCATGATGAGGGCTGGCAGGGCCAGCCCTTGAAGCCGGTCGGGGTCGGGGGGCCGCAGTTTATCGGCGCGCCGAAGAAGCGGGGTGTCTATACGACGTCGTCGCAGGGGTCGGTGTGGTTCGGCTCGCCGGTGCCGCAGATCGCCTCCGTGCTGGTGGCAGCTCTCGCGGGCCGGGAAGAAATCGTGTGGGGCGCGACCCGGCTGCGGGTACGCGGCTTCACCGTCGATATCGCGCCGCCCGCGGACACCGGTGTGGTGGAGGTGGAGACCGCGACGCCGGTGGTGCTCAAGCACGACGGCCGTGACCTGCTGCCCGGTGACGATCACTACTTGGAGCGGCTGCAGCACAACCTGACCCACAAGGCGGACATCCTGGGACTGCCCGCACCGAGCGGGCTGCGAGTGCTGGAGGCCGGCCCACGGCGCAGGTTCGAGGTCAGCGGCGCACCCCGCAGGGGTGCATGGGTGCGGATCGCGATGGAGGCGGATGCCCGCTTCGTGGAGGCGGTGCGTTCCTGGGGGCTGGGTCTGGAGACGATCCAGGGCTTCGGGTGGATCCGGTGACCGCCACCGGCCCACCGACAGCGACGGGGCCGCTGACGGCGACGGGACATCCGCTGCAGCGCGCCGGCGCCTGGGCGGCCGCGGTTATGGCAGAACGCCACCACCCCGACGACGTCACCACCCAGGACGTCGAGCGGGTCGCGGCGATGATGGTGCAGGACGTCCTGACAGCCGCCTGCGCAGCCAAGGACACCGACCGTTACGACTGGTGGAAAGTCCTCTACGCCCTCTACCCGAACTCCAAGGCCACCCGCAGCAGCCGGCCCCGTGACCGTGCGCTGCTCCAAGGGGAGATCGAAGCCCTGTTCGTGGTGGACGTGGCCGATGCGATGGTCGGGCCGTGTGCGTTCTGTTCGCGGTCGGCGAGTGTGCTGTGGGCCAAGTCGAACCTGCCGCTGTTCGACAGCAGCAGCGTGGTGAACATGCTGCCGCTGCAGATGCGGGGCTGGCCAGTGTGCTACGGCTGCCGGATCGCGATGTGGGCGCTGCCGTACGGGGCGTGGGTGAGTGCGGGGTCGGCGACCGTGCTGTCGTGTGAGAGCGAGGCGGCCATCGCCCAGTTCGCCCGCCGCAACGTGCAGCGCGCCCGGCGCATCATCCAGGCCGGGTTCACCGGCCTGCCGGCCGGAGCGCGCCCGGAGTACGTCACGCTCGTCGCCCTGCGGGACGCCGCGCCCGGGCTGTGTGCGACGACGCTGTGGACGTTCAAGAACGACAACCAGGAGCCGTGGCTGCGGGTGACGCAGACCCGGCGTGCGGTGCCGGTGTTCCTGGCGCGGGTGGATGGCAACGCCGCACTGCGGCGCGGCTGGCACCTGCTGGCTCGCGCGCTCACCCGCTACGACAAGTCAGGCAAGGTCACCGCCCACGGTGCGCAGGAGGCGGCCCGGCTGTTGTTCGAGGCCGAGGACGGCCGCAGCCAGTCGCTGCTACTGCGGGTGCACGAGCAGTTGAAGGACACCGACCGCGTCCTGCCAGCAGACGGGCGTGAAGGGCTGGCCCGGCTGGCGCTGGCCTATGCCGAGGAGGTTCTTGGAATGACATCGGATGTGACGGCGGTGGCGACCCTGATCGCCCAGTGGATCGCCCGGGGCACCAGCCCGCGCGGACGCTTCGCGGAGTACCGCAGCGCGGCGCTGAGCGACTACAAGCTCGGCATGCTGCTGATGCAGGCCTACTCACGCCTGCTGCTGGACGGCCAGGCCCCCGCCCTGGCCGGCCCCGAGCAGTGGCAGGCGCTGATCCAGCGCCGGCCGCGGGCCTGGGAGCAGCGGATGCTGCTGTTCGCGCAGGTATCAGTACTGCTGCAGCAGCAGGGCGTGGTGATCAGCGACCAGCCGGCCGGTGAAGAGGAACAGCGCCGGCTCGAGGCTCTGGAGAGCCAGCCGATCCTCGACGACACAGAATTTGACTACGAGATGGGACCGGCGTAATGGCGTACCTGGCAGGAACAATGGTGCTCGCAGTACAGGCGGGCGCCCCCAACAACGGCAAAGGCGAAGAGACGACCGGCCGCATCAAGCACGCCCGCATCCGCGGCCAGCGCTACCCGTACGTCTCCGCGCAGGCCGCCCGGCGCTGGATCCGCGAGGGCATGGTCGAGCGCGGCATGGTGCCCTCCCCGGTGACCCGAGTCGGCAAGGCACAGAGCAAAGCCCAAAAGGCCACCACGGGCGCCGACCCGGTCCGTTACGCCGACGACGACCTGTTCGGCTACATGAGCGCTGGCGCCAAGAAGGACAACGCGGCTACCACCTTGCGTGACAGCCCTTTCCTGCTGGGCACGCTGATGTCGGTGGAGCCGGTCTACCCGACCGAGGACTTCGGCGTCATGTCCCGCGGGATCAGCGAACCGGTGCTGCACAGCCACGAGTTCTACACCGCCGACCTGGCCGCGCCCTTCCTGCTGGACCTGCCGCGCATCGGCACCTTCACCCTGCCCGGCGACGACGGCAGCGGCCGCCCGAACTACCTCAGCCAGGAGCAGGCACTGCAGGTCGCCGAAGCCGCCGCGCTGGGCGCCACCCCCACCCGCTTCCGTGACCAGACGGCCGTCAGGCTGCCGCTGGCCGAGCGCACCCGCCGGGCCGCGATGCTCCTGGAGGCGCTCGCCCACCTCAGCGGCGGCGCCAAGCAGGCCCTGCACTACGGCGACCGGACACCCTCGCTGCTGGTTATGGTGCCGTTCAAGGGCGGCGTCAACCCGCTGGCTAACGTCGTCGACAACGAAGAGGGCGCCGGAGTGCGCCTGCGCGGCGACGTCCTGCTGCAGGAACTGCAGGCCTGGCAGGGCGAATGGGAGGGCCCGGTCCGCATCGGATGGCGCCCGGGCTTCCGGGACGCCGCACGGGAGGCCTTCGAGAAGCAGTGCGCGAAGGAGATCGACGAGCAGCACATCATCATCGACCACCCCCGCACCATCTTGCTGAGCCTGGCCGCCGACGTGCGCGAGGGGAGACTCAACGAATGGTTCGAGGACCCGGCCCAGCCCACCACCCCGTGACCCAGTCGCCCGCCGGCCCCGTGCCCGCCTGGCGCATGGAGTTCTACGCCCCCGTCGCCTCCTTCCGTGATCCGCTCTTTCCCCGCGTCACCCGCGCACTGCCCGTGGCACCGCCCTCCACCGTGCGTGGCCTGCTGGCCGCCGCCACCGGCGCCATCGCCGAACCCGTGACCTTGGGCATTGCCGCACACGCGGACGGGACGGGTGTGGACACCGAGACCTACCACCCCATCGCCGCCGACGGAACCAACCCGGCCATCGCCGGCCGGGTCCGCGCCATCAAAGGCGGCATGACCATCCGCGACCGCCCCTTCCTCACCAATGTGCACCTGACGGTGTGGCTGCCCGAACCGGACGGCAGCCGCCTCCACCAGGCCCTGCGGCGGCCGCGATGGCCCCTGCGGCTGGGCCGCTCCCAGGACCTCGTCCACATCCGCGCCATGACTCCCGTCGTCCTGCAACCCGCCGACACCGCCACCATCGGACACGCCCTGGCCCCGCAGGACGGACATCAGGCGGGTGCCGCCCACGTCTACCGCATGGCCGCAAGCATCTCCACCGACCGGCTCACCACCCGCTGGGTCGACTACCTGTGGTGCGACGAACCAGCCGGCCCCCACCCCGTGCACGGCGCCCTGCGCGACATCACCTGGAGCCGGCAGGAGGAGCAGGCTGTATGGCTGCTGGCCCCCTGACCCCGCCCCCTCCCGGGCAACGGCGGCGCGCCCTGACCGATGTGCGGGCCAAGTCCCGGCCACGGCACGACCCGGAACGGCTGACCACCCACTCCCGCACCGTGCACGCCATGGTGGCCCATATCCAGGACCGCATCGCCTCCGCCGGCATCCTCGCCACCGAACCGGCGTTCTGGACCCGCATCTTCCTGGCCGCTCTGCTGCACGACGCCGGGAAGATCGCGGAAGGCTTCCAGCGACAGCTGGAACCCGGCGGTCCCCTGTGGGGCGAGCGGCACGAAGTGCTCTCCCTGGCCTACGTCGATCTCCTCGCCCCGACCGCCCGGTGGAACCCCGCCGACCGCCTGATGATCGCCACGCTGGTCGCCTCACACCACCGGCCCCTGCACGCCTCCTCCTCCCTGGGCGGCGGCAAGCCCAGCCTGGCCCGCCTCTACAACGAACACACCGACTGGGAAGAGGCCTTCACCCGCACCACCAGCCTTCAGCACCCCCTCATCCAGGTGCCGCGCGGCCTGCACCAGCAGTTCCTCGCCTGGCTCGCCGGCTTCCTCACCCTCGACCCCCCAACCCCCCATACCAGCGATCCGACCCTGGCCGAACGAGCCCGAACCCTCCTGCAGGACGTCCTCACTGCCTGGGAACAGCCGGTCAAAGCACACACCGGCCTGCTCGCCGTCCTCGCACAAGGCGCCCTGACCCTCGCCGACCACGCCGGCTCAGCCCACGAACAGCTGCAGACCCACATGCCGCTGCACCCCGACTACCTCACCCGCCTGCCCTACTCCCCGCACCCCCACCAGCACGCAGCCGCCACCACCGACGGCCACCTCGTCCTCGCCGCACCCACCAGCAGCGGAAAAACCGAAGCCGGACTCGCCTGGGCCGCACGCCAACTGCTCACCATGCCCGGCCGGCCACGCCTCATCTGGACGCTGCCCTACCGCGCCTCCCTCAACGCCATCCGCCGACGCCTCGCCCACACCCTCGACCCTGTCCCCGGCGACACCACCGCAGACATCGGCCTCCTGCACGGCGCACTGGCCCGCACCCTCCTGTCCGAAGCCCTCGCCGACGACTGCGCCCCCACCCCGGACACCGCCCGCAAAGCCCGCGCCCGAGCCGCCGCCATGCGCCTGTTCACCCAACGCGTCCGCGTCGCCACCCCCTACCAACTCCTCAGCGCAGCCCTCGCCGGCCCCACCCACGCCTCCGTCCTCCTCGAACAGGCCAACGCCCTGTTCGTCCTGGACGAACTACACGCCTACGACCCGCAGACCTTCGGCCGACTGTGCGCCGCCATGCAACTGTGGGAACGCCTAGGCAGCCGCTTCGCCGTCCTGTCCGCCACCCTCGCCCCACCCCTGCTCAAACCTCATCGCCGAAAGCGTCGACCACCCCGTCACCCTGCACACCGCCCCCCACGGCACCGCACCCGTACGCCACCGCCTCGTCCTGGACGAGACCCCCCTCACCCACCCGGCCAGCATCAACCACCTGCGCTCCTGGCTCGAAGACGGGCACAGCGTGCTGGTCGTCACCAACACCGTCACCACCGCACAAACCCTCTTCCACACCCTCACCCAAGACGCCCAAGCCGCCGCACCCGGCGACCCGCACGCAGCCCTGCTGCTGCACTCCCGCTTCAAAAACCGCGACCGCGACACCATCGAACAAACCCTGCTGCGCCGCCACCCCGAACGCGCCCCCGCACAGGACCGCCTTCCCGCCGGCCTGGTCATCGCCACCCAGACCGTAGAAGTCTCCCTGCAACTCGACCTCGACCGCGGAGCCGTGGAAAACGCCCCCATCGAAGCCGTCGCCCAACGCGCCGGCCGGGTCAACCGCCGCGGCCTGCACCCCGACGGACCCGTCGAATTCCGCGTCCACGCACCCGAAAGCCACCGCCCCTACGACAAAGCCGCCGTCCAAGCAGCCTGGGACGCCCTAACCACCCTCACCGCCGACGGCACCGACACTCTCAGCGAACAAGACATCGACCGCCTCCTGCACCTGGCCTACGACACCCCCTGGGGCAAGGAATGGGCCGACCTCGCACGCGCCGCCCGCGACGGATTCACCACCGACTTCCTCACCTTCACCGACCCCTTCCACGACCGCAGCGAATACGCCCAAAGGCTCAGCGAACGCTTCGACACCATCGAAGTCCTCCACCACGACGACACCCGCGAATACCAGCACCACACCACCGGCCCGGACGCCGACCCCCTCCTCGCCTCCGGCTTCCTCATCCCACTGCGCTACAGCCAACTGGCCACCTACAACGCCACCTACGACCAACGCCTGCAGATCCACCTCATCGACGGCGAATACGACAGCCACCTGGGCCTGCGCCCACCCACCCCGCCAGAAACCATCCTGTGAACCCACACGAGCCCACCGCCGACCCCCTGGGCGGCGTCCACATCAAATACCTGCGCCACTGCCCCCGCCAGCTCTGGCTCTACATGCGCGGTTACCGCCCCGAAGCCAACAGCGACCTGGTCGCCTTCGGAGAGGTCGTCGACGCCACCACCTTCACCCGCCGCCGCCACGTCGACCTGGGCGAAGCCCGCATCGACTGGGTGACCGCCGGCGCCGTCATCCACGAAACGAAATCCTCCCGCACCCCCTCACCCGCCCACGAAGCCCAAGTACGCCACTACTGCCTCCTCCTCGAACGCCGCGGCATCAACATCCGCGGCGGCATCCTCCACTACCCCCTCATCCGCCGCACCACCGACGTCCCCTGGAACGACGACGCCCGCACCCAGGCCGAAGACACCGAAACCGAAGCCCACACCGTCATCGCCGCCCCCACACCACCCGAACGCCTCACCCGCAGCAAATGCCGCGGCTGCTCCTACCTCGACTACTGCTGGGGAAACTGATGCCCGCCGCCGGCCGCACCTACTGGCTCACCGAACCCTGCCGCATCCGCCGCGAAGACAACAGCATCCGCATCGAACGCCCCGACGGCAGCCCCGTCCACATCCCCATCACCGACATCCGCGACCTCATCGCCTTCGACCACATCGACATCAACACCTCCGCCCTCTCCCTCCTCAGCCAAAACGGCATCACCCTCCACGTCCTGGACCACTACGGCAACCACGCCGGCCACTTCACCCCCGCACAATCCATGGCCTCAGCCACCGTCGTACGACGCCAAGTCGACATCACCGCCAACCCCCAACAACGCCTGACCATCAGCCGCTCCATCGTCTTGGCCACCGCCGACAACCTCCGCTGGTCTCTCGACACCGACCTCCTCGACCCCGCCCTCGACCAACTACGCACCGCCCTCCCGCAGTGCGACAGCAACGACGCCCTCATGGGCCAAGAAGGAAACCTCCGCCGCACCGCCTGGGCCGTCCTCGACACCCAACTCCCACCCTGGCTCCGCCTCAACGGACGCACCCGACGACCCCCGACCAACGCAGGCAACGCATTCATCAGCTACCTGAATTCACTCGTCTACGCCCGCGTACTCACCGCCCTCCGCAGCACACCCCTCCACCCAGCCATCGGATTTCTGCACTCCGACACAGACCGACGCCGCAACACTCTCGCACTCGACCTTGCTGAACCCTTCAAACCCCTTTTCGCCGAACGCCTCCTCAAACGCGCCGCAGCCCAAAAACACCTCAAGGAAACAGACTTCGAAACCGACGTCGGCCGGGCAGCCCTCAGTAGAAACGGACGAAAAAAGATCGCAGCACTAGTAAAAGAAGAACTCGCCACTACCGTCTACCACCGCACCCTGAAACGACAGGTCAGCTACGAAGAACTCATCCACCTAGAAGCGCTAAAAATTGTTCGCCTCTGCCTCGAAGAAAAAACATACAAGCCATTCAGGCCATGGTGGTGAAAACGCATCTTCGTCATCCTTGTATATGACACCGCAGTCGAACGCAATCCAAAAGTACTGAAAACCTGCCGCCAATACCTTCACTGGACGCAGCGCAGCGTATTCCAAGGCGAACTATCCACCGCACAATACCGAGCCCTACTGCACACCCTTGAAACAGTCATTGACGCTGACTACGACAGCATCGTCACCTACACCGCCCGCTCACCTATCATGATGGAGACGAACACCCTCGGAGTGGCTCTCGGAGGGCCAGGAGACATCCTCTGACCAGCCCCGATACACCACCGCCCACTTGCTGCGGAAAAGCCTCGCGTGTGGTCTTCGAACGGGGCTTTCACCTGCGGCTTTACACTCGGGGTCGTCATCAGCCCAAGAGGGTTCGCAACCCGATCAGGTAGAACCCGAAGTCCACGAAGCTGATGGTCGTCATCAGCCCAAGAGGGTTCGCAACATCTCGACAGCGCGCCGCCTTCCGCATGGTGAGGCGGTCGTCATCAGCCCAGGAGGTTTCACAACAGTACTTCGACATCGGCGCAGTGGAGAAGAAACTCAGTCGTCATCAGCCCAGGGGGTTCGCACTTGTACCAGGCACCACTTGCGAAGCTGACATGATATGTGGTTGCCCACTGTTTATTGACGCGACAAGTTAGGCAGGGTCGGTTGGTTTAGTGGGGCGTCTTTTGTCAGTGACGCCTGGTTTAGTGAGGCACGGTTTGAAATGGCATCCCACCTGGGCCCGCTCGTGTGCGGTGAGCGGGTGGTGTTGGACGGTGCGGTGTTCCAGCAACCGGTGACGGTGGAGATTGCTGCCCGTCAGGTGAGCTGCGCGCGTACCCGGTGGGCGTCAACCGCCACGCTGCAGCTGCGCTATGCCGAGCTGGACCTGAGAGACGCGGTCTTCGAGTACCCGGTGCTGGCCGCGGCCCGCCCTACCCCTTTCCCCCTGCCCGGCCCGACTGCCGTGCTGCCGGAGAGACAGCTGTCCAGTCTGGAGCCCGGCGTACGTCTGAGCACGGTGGGCGGGGTGGATGCCGCGCACCTGGCGCTGCACGACATCGACCTGAGCGGCTGCCGGTTCGCCGGCGCCGTCCACCTCGACCAGCTGAAGGTCGACGGCTGGTGCACCTTCACCACCACCCCCACCACCTGGAACCACCGTCTGCCCTGGCGGTGGAGCCGGCGCAACACACTGACCGAGGAACACCACTGGCGAGTACGCACCGCCCACCACCCAGACCGGGCCACAGCCCGCGGCTGGACCAACCCGCCACCCGACGCCCCCGCCCTGAAGCCCGCAGCGCTGGCGACGCTGTACCGGCAGCTGCGCAAGTCCCTGGAGGACGGCAAGAACGAACCCGACGCCGCCGACTTCTACTACGGCGAATGCGAGATGCGCCGCCACGACACCACCCGCCCCCGCGGCGAGCGCGCGCTGCTGACCGCCTACTGGGCCCTATCCGGATACGGACTGCGCGCCACCCGCGCTCTGGCCTGGCTGGGAGCCTCCATGGCCATCACGATCGCGGTGATGATGCTGTGGGGCCTACCCGCCGACGACCCGAAGCCGACCCTCACCGGCCGCCAAGCCGCCGTCGGACACAAGGTCGTCCTCACTACCGACACCCCCGACCCGGTCAACCCCACCGGCCCACTGCGCGAACGTGTCACCACCAAACGGCTGGAGAAGAGCCTGCGGGTAGTGATCAACTCCGTGGTTTTCCGCTCCTCCGGCCAGGACCTGACCACCGCCGGCACCTACACCGAGATGACCTCCCGCCTGACCGAACCCGCCCTCCTGGGCCTGGCCATCCTCGCCATCCGCAGCCGCATCAAACGCTGACCCACACCCATACACGGCAAAGGAGGTGACTTGTCCTCGTATCAAGGAACTCCCGCTGAGGCTGGCGCGTGCGCTCCACGGCCCGTGTGGCGACCGCGAGTGGCAGGTCTCACCGGATGCCGGAACAGGCCAGGCGGCGGGGTGCCGGCTGCTGAGGATCCGGGGCGGCGGCGATTGCTGCGGTGCTGGCGAGGGGGTCGGGCTTGTGACCGGCACGAGCGGGCTGCGGAGGTGCTGGAGGCGGCGACGGTGATCGACAGGATGAAGGGCAGCCTGATCAGTCCGGCTCGTAGGGCAGCGCCACGAACGGGCGGCAGCACGGCCGCGATGCAAGTGAAGCCGATGCCTGGCGCCATGAAGACGCTGGCGATCGGCTTCACGTGGACAGATGCGCCAACATCTGCCGCAACCGTGGCGTTCGTCCGTCGTCTCCCTTTCTATGACAGCCAATCAGAGGCCGTATGCAGGGCCAGCTGGGGCCACCACCCGGATCGACGCTCCGTTCGCTGTTGATATCGATCTCGCTGGCTTTGCTTGCCAGTAGTTCGTGGCGCCGCCGCCTGGTCCTACGAGCCGTCGTCAGTCCGGAAGCCCGGCTACACAGGGCACGCATGCTCCAGCGGCAGGGAGTGAGAGTGACGCTGGTCGCCTATAGAGGGGGGCTTGTTGAGAAAAATCCGCCGATGCTCCGGGTCAGACGTGTGGCTTCCGACAGCCCGAAGCGGGAAGCGAGCAGTGTGTAGACGAGGATGGGGAACGCCACCACGGCCAAGGGCACGAGCAGTTCTACGGGTGTGCCCAACGGCGACAGTGCGACACAGACGAGAATCACGGTCCCTGCCGACCACAGACAAGCCTTCGCCAGGCGGCGCCCGTCAAGACGGTCTGGTTCGAGTGAGATCTCCTCTGGGAGTGCTTCCGCAGGCAGTACCGCGGTGAATCGACCGGCGGCGATGCTGTTGGCGGCGCCAGCCGCGAGCTCGGCCAGTCTGCGCGCGGCCAGCGTACGATCTCCAGCGAGCTGATCTGCTGCCTTGATGAACGCGGCGTCAACGCGGTTGAGATGTGTGGCCAGCTCGCGTCGCAGCGCACGCCGATTGCCGAAATCCGAAGCAGCGTGACCAGCGAACGTCCGCAGCGGTAGACCCAAATGGGAGACCTTCTGGCTGAGCTTGATGGCTTCGGTGTACTTGGTGGCAGGACGTGCGACGGTCGCGCTTACTGCCAGCAGGCTCAGTAGCGGGTAAATCGGCCTCGAACAACGCGGAATGCTCCAACCCTCCGCTGCGCTGTTGAGTAACACGATGACGATGACAAATGCCAACAGGGTGTTGAACGATGCCAGCTGAATAGACCAGCTCGTCCACACACCTGTGCAATCAGCCGTAGGGGTTGGCTCAAGGTAGCCCCCAGTCCGGCACGCCCCGCGATTTCCTGCGATCAGCGTCACCAAGAGAACGTTCACGACTGCGGCGACCTTGAATGTCATCAGCGGAAGGAGGCCTCGCTCATAAGCCAGAGCAGAGCGGATCACGGCCGTGTCCAGCTCGATACCCCACTCAAGTGCTCCCGCTTGCGCCGCGGCCACGCGCCCATCCACGTGTCGGTGGTGCAGCCGTAATAGCGGATGGCGCCACGACGGTTGGCCAGCAGAACTCACGTGTCCCCCATGACGTCTACGGTGGGTTAAGCCTAGGAGCGGGTACCGACACTCAAGGCGTGGAATGGCCCATCTTCCCGTCGGCTCCGCTTGGCCGTCTCCCAGCTTCCGAGACACAGACGAACCACAGTGCCAGCCGTACTGGCCCTCGTCTCAAGAACGCACTGTCCATGTACACCGGGACACCACCAGCTAGTACTCGCCGGAGTCCCGTAGGTCTTGGCGTACTTGCTTGGTGTGCTTGGGGCAGTACGCCTGCGTGCCGAGGAGGACGAGCTGGTATGCGTCGCTCTTCTCGGTTCCCCAGTTCTCACCGATGGGATATAGGTCGGGCTGGTCAAGGATCCACGACACGGTGTGCGCGGCGTCCAACTGCTTGCACCACTGTGGCGGGTAGGCGGTGAGTTCCTCGCGTGCGGGGACGCGGATCATGCCGTCGGCCCAGGAGTCGAGGTGCGCGTCGGTGGCGGCCTCCATGAACACGTCCGCGGGTTCTGCGCTGGGGCGGGGTGAGGGTTTCGCCGACGCCTTCTCGCCGCTGTTGTCGGTGCCGCAGCCGGCGAGGGCGAGGACGGTGGCGAGCAGAACAGCTGTAACGGTGTAGCGCATCTGATTCCCCCGGAGCACGTATGCGTGGGGATGATGATGCGCTACAGAACGGCGGGTGGTGAGCCGTTGTGTCCGAGTTGTGACAGGCCAGCAGTTCAACCTGGTCCAGCCCAAGCACCTTCCGCACGGCCGCTGCGGCTTCCTATCGCCCGGGCTTGGTTCGAGTGAGGGCTCCGAGTACCGGCCAACGCGCGCTGCGGACGTCCTGGGCCAGCGGCCGCGTCTTGAGTTACTCCCTGCCATCCGAGCTGCACCAGCCTGAGTTCTGGGAGACCAATTGGGATAACACAGCGGCCATATCAGTGCCGTGCGAGGCGGGAGCAGGCGCCATTGGACGCGATGTCAGAGCGCAGATGGGACCCGTCGCCAAATCCCCCGATGCGGCGACGGGCCCCACATTTGCTACCTACAGCTCATTCCTCACCGCAGCCATTGCAGCACCAGCGCGAGAGACAGAGCTGTGAGCGCCAGATACAGAGATCTGGTCGCAAAGGAGTGTGGGGAAGTGAGTGAAACCCCACCACTGTAGTTCCTTTGCTTCATCAATCCTACCTACTAGATCGTTGCGCTAATAGACCTAGCGCAATTCCGTATGTCTACGTTGATACCAGAAACGTAGCTCTTTCGTTGCATGCTACTTCGGTAACCAGGGACCTCAGTCCCTTCTATATGCCCTTTACATGGCTACCCTCCTTTCATCGCTACCTCTACAGGTAGTTCCCGAGCTAGGCCAGCAGGTTGGTTGTGCTACCGGTATGGCCTTCATACCGGGTGTGGCTGTGCTGTGACTATTAATTTGTTTTTCCTCGTGCTGCCAGACGTGTCGCCGTCGTATGGCTAGCCAGTTTCAGAGGTTGCCGATCCGATCAATCAGTTGTCTTCTTCTCCCCTCCTCAACGCTGCCTGGTGCAGGCCGACCGTGTTTCCACGGTCGGCCACACCTTCGGCAACGACTCCGCTCGGTTCCTTCTGTTCTTCACGTTCCGCCCAGTCTGAGAGGATGTCTCCCAGAAGGCTTTCCGTGTCGATCATCGAAACTTCGCGGTTGAGGGCTTTAGCATCAAGACGAAGCAGTCTTTCAAGCCCCATCGTCGCCTTCCTAGTCACTCGTCAACTACGGTCAGCCGGGCAATCGCAGGATGCTCCCGCAGGCTGCGAAGCCCGTTGCTCTTGTACGTGCTGACCGATCCGGGTGTGAGATCGAGTACTGCCGCGATCTCCGCTGGAGTCATGCCCTCGTAGAAGAAAAGCTTGAGAACCTTCTTCTGGTTTTCGGGCAGCTCATCCAGAACACGCCGCAACACTTCCCGCTCCTCCACAAAGGATTCGGGAGTGTACCCACCGTCACTCTCATAAATGGGTACATGCCGCGGCTGGCGGCTCTTCTTTCGGATGCGAGATCTGATCTCATTCGTAACGGAACGCTCCGCATACACGGTGAATTCCCGAGATCCGAACGGAGCCTTGCCCTCGCTCAACATATTGAGCAAACGAGTGCAGACGTCGTGAATTGCGCTGCTCGCATCCTCGTGACCGCCGAGAGCCCATACAACGCGCCGGACAAGCCGGTCGATGTTCTCCTCATACCAAGGAACAAAAACATCCTCGGGACGGAGGGGCCCGTACTGCACTGTCGTCGCCGCACCGTCAGTTTCAACGGATTGGCTAGGCGCGAAAGTCTCCGGCAGATCCTCCGTACCCCGCTGGCGGGGCACCGAGGCAGCCTTCGGCTTACGGCCGCACGGTGGCGACATCCCGGCAACCTCTCTTTAGCTATGAAGGACCAGTCCCCCACTCATCGGCGAGAAACCGGTTCACCGCTCCGCCCCCACAAGCCGGAAGCAACGCGCTGAACACCAAGTACGACGCCACTCCGACCGAAACCTCAACAGCCCAGCTCACACCCCCCGACCACCTCGCACCGGCGGACAGCCCAAGGGCCGGCCCGTCATCAGACGAGCCGGCCCCGAAAGCCCAACTACCAACCACAGTCAGCCCAGACGCCGCCGGACCGCCTCACCCGCCACCATGACGACCTCCGCCACCAAGTCCAGGACGACCACCACGAGTGCCACCGCCAGAAGCACCGTGTGCCACTCCTGCGACGCCCCGGCGAAGAAGACGAGCAGCGAACTCACCACCCTCCCCGTGAACCGCAGCACCACACGCGACCGGACAGCCACCCGACGGACCCTCACGCCGACTACGACGCTCCCGTCGGCCTCCTGACGCCAGATCGCCCTAGCAGCCCGGACGAACTCACCCACCCGACGCACCATCGCGTACAGACCACCCAGGAAATCGATCAACACGTCAGCCGCCAACAACATAACCGCCGCGAGCTGCAACCCGTCATGCAATTTCTCGGTATCCGGAAGGAATTGCACACCGATCGCACAAGCACCCGCCACGCGCGCCATCAACCGGCCACGAACCGATTTTGCCCCGCTACTTTCGGCAATATGTGCCGCACTTTTCTTTGCCATACCCATCACTACGCAGAACCCGCTGAGACCTTAATATTCGCCAGAAGAACACAGCATTCAGCACCAAGAGATGGTGCCTCGTAGTCCCAGAAAGCATCCGCCATGCAAAGTGACGCACTCTGTTCAGTTTTCAATGATCGAGCCCTTTATTGGGCAACCCAACATGTTCAACGCCGCACACGACGAAAGCTCAACGCCCTTGCCGCTGCACTCTCCCTGGCGTACGTGCAGCGTGCGCCAGGCTCCCTGTACGGGACTGCGGAGCAGGCCCGTACAGGGAGAGGATCGGGCGAAGCCGGATCCGTCCCGGATCGCGGAGCGATTCCGGGCAGGCGGAACGGAGTTCCGCCGCATTGCGCGGAGCGCAAT
>NZ_JAIFZO010000002.1:0-136260 GCF_026341275.1 Streptomyces ortus | reverse complement strand
ATTCCACTCCGTGGAATGCGGCGGAACTCCGTTCCGCCTACCCGGAATCGCTCCGCGATCCGGGACGGATCCGGCTTCGCCGGATCCTCATCCCGTACAGGCCTGCTCCGCAGGCCTGTACGGTGCTGCCACGCGCTCCGCGCACGGCAGGAAAGCGCAGCAGCGAGAGGATGGGGTTGGTGTCGGCTGCAAACTGAGCCCCGTCGGGTCCGGTCATCGCCGAACAGGTTTCAGTCACTTCCGAGCAAACCGGGTGCGTCACTTTCGTTCCCGGCTTGCTTCTGGGATGATGGCTCAGTACCCCTATCCCTCCCTCAAGGATCCGAAAAGACACCGATCTGTAGGAGTCGAAGGATTCTTCATTTTTGAGCTTGGATGGAATCCGGGTTAAGGACAGACCACCTCCCCAAGTATTGAGAATGCGAGGTCTCGTGACTCAGATGGAATTGCGTCCGCATCAGACTGAGGCAGTCGATAACGTCGTTCGTATTCTCGGTGTACCGCCCGGTGGCCGTATGCCGCCGGAGGGATTGAGGACTCAGGTAATCGCCGCTACCGGCTCCGGTAAAACCCTGATCGGTGCCGAGTCGGCGCATCGGCTTTCGGCCCGGCGTGTGCTGGTTTTGGTGCCGACGCTGGATCTGCTGACACAGATGGCCGGCGCCTGGCGCCGGGCTGGGCGGTCGGGGGCGATGGTCGGGGTCTGCTCACTGCGGGCTGAGGAGAGCCAGGGGCTGCCATGCACGACCGACCCGGACGAGCTGGTCACCTGGATGAGCGGGTTGGAGACCGTCACGGTGTTCGCCACCTACGCGGCAGTCGGACTCGGCATCCTGCAGCGCGCGCACGCCGCGGGCCTGGGGGTGTGGAGCCTGATGGTCGTGGACGAAGCCCACAGGACCAGTGGGGACGGCTTGAAGCCGTGGGCGGCCGTGCACGACCAGGCGCAGCTCCCTGCCGAGCGTCGGTTGTACATGACGGCGACGGCGCGGGTGTGGGAGGCGGAGGGTGAGCGGCCGCGGTTGGTGGCCTCGATGGAGGACGGCTCGCCCGTTTTCGGTCCGGTCGCCTACAAGCTGACGTTGTCCGAGGCGATCGGCCGGGGGATCGTTGCCCCGTACCAGGTCCTGTGCCTGGACATCCGTGACCCCGACCTCTACGCGGCGCTGACCACGGAGGCAACCGGCTCGGACGCGGTGCGTGGGGCGCGGTTGGCGGCCGTGCAGACCGGGTTGATGCGGGCGGCCGTGGAGGAGCGGTTCCGGCGCGTGCTCGCCTTCCACAGCCGTGTCAGCGAGGCCGAGGCCATGGCGGCGTCGGTGCCGGCGGTTGCGGCCCGGCTCGCCGAGGACGACCCCGACACCTACCCGCCCGTGGACCAAGTGTGGTCGGACTGGCTCTACGGCGAGCATGCTCCCGGACACCGCCGTCAGGTACTCGATGAATTCGCCTCTGATTTCCTCGGAGGGGTCGAATATAAAGGCCGTAATGTTCGGGCGGAATTGCGTGTTCTTTCTTCGGTTCGTGTTCTTGGAGAGGGTGTCGATACTGCCGAGTGTGACGCGGTTCTTTTCTCGGATGCGCGTGGTTCGATGGTGGATATTGTGCAGATGGTCGGGCGTGCTCTGCGGCTGAATCCGGATCACGGGAAGCTCGCCACGTTGGTTGTTCCAGTGTTCCTCGGGCCGGGTGAAGATCCGAATGAGTTGCTCACGTCGGATGCCTATACGGCCTTGAGCAAGATCCTCGGAGCCCTGCGGGCGCACGATGCGGAGACGATCGAGGCGCTCGCGGACCCCCGGCTGCGCAACAGCCTCCCGACGGTCGACGGCGGCCGCGGCGAGGACGATCTGCCGGACGGTGAGGACGACGGCCAGGACGACGTCGACCGCGAGGCGGCGCGGGTGTCCGAACGGGCCGCAGGGGTGCTGCGGTTCAGCGAGGAACGCGACCCGGCGGCGCTGACACGGTTCGTGCAGCTGCGCGTCATCGACCCCGAGGGCGCCTACTGGCTGCGCGGCATCGAGGCCGCCACCCGCTGGCTGCGCGAGACCGGCAACACGGAGCTGCGGGTGCCGTTCACGTACGTCACCCCGGACGACTGGGGATCCGCCGGCTCACATCCCTTGGGGGTGTGGGTGGCAGATCAGCGCCGGTACTACGTGGCCGGGTCGCTGGAGGCTTCACGCGTCGCGGAGCTGGAGAAGCTCGGCATGGTCTGGTCGGTCCACGCTTCCGCCTGGGACGCAGGGTTGGAGGTCGCCCGCTCCTACGCAGCCGTCCACGGGCACTGCCTGCCCGCCGCATCCGTCGTCTGGGAGGCGTTCCCACTCGGGGTATGGATGAAGAACCAGCGTGCAGCGGCCCGCAAGAGCGCGGAGAACGCCGCACGGCGCGAGGGCGGGGGGACCGGCGTTACGTATTCCGGAGAGCTGTCAGAAGCCCGCCAGGACGCCCTCGCGGAGGTGGATCCCGGGTGGTGCCCAGCGTGGGAAATCGCGTGGCAACGGGCGTATCGGCTTGCTCTCGCGCACGTGAAGGCCGACGGCGCTCTTCCGGCCGGGGCGGGCGAACTGGTCGTGCAGGGCGAGGACCTCGGGGCCTGGATCACCGCACAGCGGGCGGGATGGGACAAGCTGATGCCCGCACAGCAGTACCTCCTGGAAACCCTCGGCATCGAACCACCCGCGGAGGGCGAGACGGCAGGGCCTGTACGGCGCTCGCAGGACGAACGGTGGAACACCAACCTCGCGGCCGCCCGCCAATTCCACGCCCGCGAAGGACATTTGCGGCCCGCTCGTAAGCACGTCGAAATGATCGACGTGGACGGTGGCGGGGAGGGTGAGCAGGAGGCCGTGAAGCTCGGAGCGTTCCTGGATAACACTCGGAAGCGGGCTGCCAAGCTCAGCCCCGAACGGCGAGCAGCCCTCGATGCGCTCGGCATGCGCTGGTAGAGGTGCAGTGCAGTCGTCTCAGATAGCCCGTGCGAAGTGACTTCCAGCGATTCCGCGCACTTCGGGAAGCTCTCCGAAGTGCGCGGACGTCTTCTGAACGGACCGGGTCAGTTCGGCTCCGTCCCGGTCTTGGTGACGTTGGCGGGCTGTCGCTTGCCGCGTACACGGATGAGTGCCGTCGTGGCTGCTGCAACAGCAGCGGTGATGAGCTGCGCGGGTAGTTCTGTGAGGAGTCCATGGACTGCGAGTTCAAGGGCATGCTGTATGGAAGGGTTCATGAGCTGGTCTCCTACTCGGCTGCTGGCTGAGTTCGTCGCAGCGGGATTAATGATGGTGTTCACGCTCCCGGAGTGAAGCTGGACTGGTCTACTTGTCCTGGGCTGGAGCGGGACAAGCCCAGACAAGAGCGAGTTGTTCGCTGGGCAGGGGGTCGAATGACTGGTACAGGAAGACGAACTCGTCCGTGGGGAGATCTGAAAGGCTCGTCCGCTGAGGACAACGCCGTGGCGAAAGTCCTACGCGGCTGGCTGGATCATGCAGGCGGCATGGGCGTGGACGAAGTGTGGCGGCTCCTGACTCCGGAGCAATTTGAGAAAGGCCGCGTTCCCAGTCGGACCACGGTTGCCTCACGCTTAGCCGGTGTGGCGTTGACCCAGGACTTCGTCGAAGCCATCGCGTTCATCTGCTCACGTAACGAAGCCCACAGGGAGCAGCTGCTAAAGGATGCACATGCTGCCCGTCGGCAGGCACGAGAGCACAACAACCCACAGCCCACTGCGGGAGCGGCGTTCGAAGCGGCTCAGCTGGTCCTCGTGCAGCAGAGATCAATCGACGTCTCGGACAAGCTGCTGCGTGCGCAAGAGCGCATGATGCAGTTGGAGCGCGAGCGCAACGATGCCAATCAGATGGTGCTCATTCTCCTTGCGATGGCGGAAAAACTGCAGCGGGACATCGCCACGTTAGGTCGTCAACGTGACCGCATGCATGGCGATGACCTGGTGCACGAAGAATTGAGAAAAGTACGCGCGCAGCTCACTCACAGTGAAGAGCAGCGGGATACTGCTGAGGCGGACCTGGAGCGAGCCCGAGCTGAACGTCAGAGGGCTGACGAACTGGCTGAAGAAGCTGCCGCGCAGGTTCGTCTGCTGACAGTGGAGTTGGAGCAGCTTCGCGGTCAGGCGCCCGCAGCGTCAGAGGACACTGAAGTAGCGCCGATGGTGCCGGATCCAAGCGAAGCGCTGTCTGGTACTGACGACATTGATGCGGCTCTGAGGAAGGCCAGACGTCACCTGGATGACCGGGCCGATCGGCTGGATCAGCTTGCCAACGAGTTGCACCTGGACAACCTCTCGGACAACTCTCCGACCTCGGGCGGTACGTCGGATAACCTCACGGACAACGCCTTGGCCCCCGCCGCTGAAGACTCCACACTGACGCCGGAGGAAGTCTTCTTCAACGTCCAGTCACTGGTGGGCAGCGGGGAGGTCCAAACGGGTGCGCAGAGCCTGCTCTGTCGGGCAGGCCGGGCACTGTCGGTCACTCAGGCGCTCCAAACGGCCGCCATGCTCCACGACGCCGACCTGCCGATTCAGGCCACTCAGTTGATCTTCGAGGCAGCCGCCAACACACCGGCGGACGAGATGCCCGAGCTGGTTAGCGGTCTGCACGTCCAAAAGCGTGGTGCCGAGCTCTACCAGGTATTGAATCAACTGGCTCGGTCCCAGTCGGCAGCAGCCATCGTTGACACCGTCACGTGCCTGCGTGAAGCAGACCAGCACTCTGATGCGTACCAAGTTCTCAGTGCTGTAGGAAGAGATTGCCCTCCAGCGGAGGTACTGAAGGTCCTGACGCGAGTAGACGAACGCGACACCCAATGGATCCTGGATGCAGCTTGCCGAGACCGTCCCTTGTACGAGCTACCGCAATTGGCGGAAAAACTCCGGAATCTTCGCCCTGACGATGTAAAAACAATCCAACGTGTGCACCGTCAGCGTGAAGAAGCGGAAGCTAGAGAGACCTCCCACGCTTCAGATTCACGACCGCCGTACGAACTGAGTCATGAATCCGAACTTAACGAAATTTTTCATCTGCGCCCTTACGCTTTGGCTGGCGGAGAGACACAACCTCGCCATGAAGTTCCTTTCGGAACCATCGTGCGCACTACGGTCGAAATGTCCACGCTCAGGGGGCAGCTACCCGAGCATCAGCTCATCTGTCGCCTCTGTCGCGAGCCGCATGACATCGATCAGATCGCAGAAATACTTTCCATTCCGATTGGAGTCGCCAGAATCCTCGTAGGGGATCTTTTGAAATCCGGCTTACTGACTATTCAGTCAGATTCAATACAGCTAAACAAGGGAGATAGCATCGAGTTGGCATCAGAGGCGTCCGGAGGTACGCTCATCATCGGCGTGGGATGGGAAGTCCCTGCCAATAAGGATTGGGCCTTCAACGTGAACGCATCGGCAATCGCGACGAGAGACAGAATAGCCCATTCTAGCGAATACTTTATCTTCTATAAGAATTTAAGATCCCCAGAAAATGAAATTACCCATACAGGAATGCACTCCGGGAGGAACGGAGACAAACAGACGATCGTCGTGCACCTCGGGGTGCTGCCGACAGAAATCAACAAAGTTGTATTCCCTGTATCCATTCGCAACGCCGAAAAAGAAGGGGGCAACTTAGGTAGCCTCCGCAACACGTACATTCGCATCGCCACTCCTAAAGGTCGCGAGATCGCTCGCTATAAATTCGGCGAGGATGCAGCCACCAATAATTCCCTGCTCGCCACCGACACTGCTCTACTTGCTGGCGAGCTGCACCGTTACGACGGAAAGTGGGAGTTCCGCGCTCTCGGCCGCGGATACCCCTCGGGGCTGGCCGGGGTCGCGTTGGACTTCAGCGTCGGCATCGACTCCGATGGGTGAAACAGGAGCCTGAGAGCGCTATCACAAGTGGGCAGGTGTCGAGCCGCCCGCGCAATGCCTGGCTGCCGGCCCGGGCCCGGCGTCGTCGCCGACTTCACCATGCGGGCCAAGAACAGGGCATCGCCGTCGGCCCCGGCTCCGCGGCCGGCTCGATCGTCGCCTGCGCCATGGGCATCACCGACCTCTACCCGATCCCACACGGACTGATCTTCGAGCGGTTCCTCAACCTCACTCCCAACCAGCGGAGGTTGCCGGGGCCGGCATGTGCTCGTGGGGACGCTCACGTGTTACTGCGGGCCCGCTCCCTGGTCGCACGAGGGCGGGCCGCAGGTGCTGCCGTCAGCAGGGGGTAGCTGACAGTTCCTCGCCTGGATCAGTAGCGGCTCTGGCCCCAAAGGATCAAGAGGCTGACCGCACCGCTGCCCACGCCGTACGCGGCGCCGCAGATCATCTGGTTCTGGACACTACGCCCATGACGGGCCGCCCATTTCCGCAGGTAGCGGACTACCCGGGGGCCGGGAGTGCCCATGTTGCTAGTCTTCAAGTGACACCTTCTTGCGTGAGTTGCGTGACATGGGTGCCGCATGGAGAGCCCTCCCGGCCTTCGGCCTAGGAACCTTGCCGGGATGACAGGGCTCTTCTTGCGCTTCCGCCGAGCTGGTGACGACATGGCTGTGGCCCTCGTCGTACAGCCGGACACCGCAGCACTGGGCTGCACACCAACCCTTGCAGCCCGCGAGCAGTCATTCCAGAGCTCCACTGTGCAACCTTCTGCAGGGGTCGGCGGTCGAACCCAGAGACAAGCAGTGCTCTGCCTCCGAACTTCCGTCGTCACACGAGCACCGTCATTACCGAAACCGCGAGCGGTCGTAGCCGAAAGCGCTGCCCCTGCCCAACGGTTTCGGTGCCAGCGCGCACCAGGCCGGTCAGCAGTGCGGGGCTGAGGGCTTCGGCCTGGACGGTGGCGTGCATGTGGCCGTCGCGTCGGGTGTACGCGTACTTCCGCGGGGCCCGTACGCTCGTGCGTGGGCGCCCGCAGCCAGCTCGAATGGCTGCGGGCGCCCTTCGCGGTCGTCACGGACCGGTCAGCAGGTGCAGCCCCATGGTGCTCGCGCCGGACCCGCAGAGACCGGCGAGGATCACCCCGGCCGCGCTGCCGGCGCTGAAGAAGGTGAGTACACCGACCACCGCGCCGATGACGACGGCGGCCAGCAGGATGAGCAGGGTCCGCTGGGAGATCAGCGGGGGCGCGCCGGATCCGGGCGGCGAGGGCGGCGTGCTCATGCCGCCTCCTTCTCACGTCCGGTGCGCACGGTGAAGGTGTACCGCGGCATCGCGGCCAGCTGCCGCAGCACCCATACCCAGCGCGCCCGCCGCGACGGCAGGTCCGCGAGGTAGCCCCGCTGCTCCTCCAGCCAGTCCTCACGCTCGACCGATGGCAGCAGGCCTGCAGCACCACGCAACAGACCGACACCGGGCAGCACCTTCTCCTCCGCGCACCGTGCGTCCAGCGCCTTCTGGTCCGCGCGCAGCGCGGCCAGCGTCTTCACCTGCGCGCTCATCGCCTCATGCTCCGCGCGCAATGCGACCAGCCGCACCTCTCGCTCCTCCACCAGCTTCTGAAGCCGGGCTTGCTCACGGTGCAGACGCCTCCTGAGCGTCTGCCTATGCAACGCCGCCGTCACCGACGGCTCGCTGTCGTCCCCGGCGTCATACATGTGTGCCTCCAGCGAGACCGGGCCGGCCGACGATGCGACTGGTGGCACGGGCGGAAGCGGTGGCCGCGGCAAGGGCCAGCGGGGCTGTCTGGGCTCCCTTGTCGGTGAGGCGGAAGAAGCGGCGGCGGGGACGACCCTCTTCCTCCGCGATGTCGTCCTGTTCCCAGTAGCGCTCGACCCATCCGGCCTGGCGGAGGCGTTCGAGCAGGGGGAAGAGGGTGCCGTTGGGCAGGTCGGTCATCTTCGACAGTTCCAGCCCGTATAGCCCGGTGGTCAGGACCGCGCTGCGGCGTTCGCCGCCGGCGTCCTGGCCCATCAGCGCGCGCAGCACGGTCTGCGTATGCGGGGTCATCTTCGGTTCGGCCATACCGTCAATCTACCTAGGTCGATACCCGTCTGTCTACCTAGGTCGGAAGCGGCAGGTGAGGGGGATCGTTTCCACTCCGGCAGACGTCGTCGGGCGTCGGTGTACGCGTACCGCCCCGGGTCCGTACGCTCGTGCGTGGGCGCCCGCAGCCAGCTCGAATGGCTGCGGGCGCCCTTTGCGGTACTGCCGTACGGTCAGCGGCCGGCGGTGGCCTGGGTGAAGATGTCGCCTGGTCGAACACGAGCTGCCCCGGCGGGCTGGCTGCGTCCTTGCGAAACAGCCACGCCGGGCGCCCCCTGCTCGAAGCGGGCGGCGGCGCCGTCGGGCAGGGACTGCGCCATCGCGACCATCGTGGCGCGTTGCTCGCGCTCTGCCCGAGTGGCGAGATTCGCTTCGAGCCACAGCAGACACCGACACCGACCACCGTGCCGCCACCCGACCCACGCAAGGATCAGAAGTGCCGTTCCCGAGACAGCCAAGAAAGGTGGGGTGTACCGCCCCATGACAGCCACGACGGCACCAGACACCGCCCCACGGCAGTGACCACGCCCTTCCCCAACACCCCACCAGCGAAAACACCCAGCTCTGACATGCCGTCACTGACACCAAAGCGCTCCGCGGCGCTCGATCTAACTGGGGTGTGGTTCACCTCAGGGTGCACTTCCGGCCTGTTGCGGCCCCGGCGTCCCACTCAGAGGAAAAGTGCTGATGGCGCTCTTGACGGACTGCCCTCGGGTGGCAGCAAACCATGACTGGGTTCGGGGGCAGACATACCCGATAGCAGTGCTCATGCTCCTGAGGTCCAGGTTGAGATCTCTGGTGAAAACCGGTTCCAGATGGGCAATGCGATTACGCAACACGTGCAGGCGGATGACCGGTGTCTCGATGTCACGAAGGCGCTGGTTTTGGAGCTCCGGAAACGCGTACCGTAGGGCGTCTCGCCACAAGTCATGGGTGTAGCGCGTGGCGAGCATGTATCGCCAGAAGCCCAGTGTGAGCTGGGCAACGATGTCCCCCTCACTAGCTGAAGGCGCAACGGTTCCCGCTCTTGAGTGCTTCTTGGCTAGGGTTTCCTGGGCCCTAGTCTGAGCCCGAACAAGATCATCTTTGCTTCGTTGCGTGAGCTGAGCGGGAGGGTTCGTTAACCAACTCCCTTGTCTGCCTTGCGCTTGGTGCCACCGCTCCATCTCCTCATGGATGGCGTTACGCAAGACGATCTCGAAGATGTGCAGAGCCTCGTACAGCGCTGCGGAGGCTTCGACGTTCCATCTGTAGAGCTTGATCGCCTCGCGAGGTGACCCGGCCGCCGTCAGGTAGGACGCCATGCGGGCGGGAGAGAATCGAGCTATGAGCATCTGCTCTGAGGAAGTCTTCTGTTGTGTCATGGTGCATCGCATCGTATAGTTGAGGGCAGAAGACCCGCTTGGCCTCTGCGTGCATGCTGACGGGTTAATGGCAGACCGAAGGTCCGCTGGCATTTAGGCCAGGGGGCCTTTGGCGTTTTACAGCCCTTCTGCACGCTGGCTCCACTCCACATAGGTACTGCCTGACCTGCACAAGTTCGCAGCCTCGCTCCTTTGAGGACGCCGCAGCGTCTGTCTGGACGCCAACCCTTGCAGCCAGTGGGCAATCATTGCCAGAGCACCGCTGTACAACCTTCCGCAAGGGTCAATGGTCGAACCCGTGTACAGCTGTGAGCTCTGCGCGGGCAGCCCAACGCACGTTGCCGGCTGAGGGGCGAAGGCCACTAGGCTGCCAGCATGGAAGATGTGCGTGGAGCGGTGAACGTGATCCTTTACGGGCCCACCGAGGACTTCGACCGGACTCTGACCGCGATCCAAAATGCTGACATCACCGCCAAGCGCGACGCCTACGAGGACCAGGCCATCTCTGCCTTCTTCCACGATGGAACGGACCGCCCATCCCAAGCCTTCGTCCAGCAGTGCGAAGACCGCGTCCGCGCGGTAGTGGAAGGGACCAGCTTCACCGTGAACCGGACGTCGGTATGGGGCAGCAACGCGGCCACCCGGCAACTCCCGTGCAACCGGCACACCGGACAATGGCTTGGGTCGTTCATCGACAGCGAGTCGCCTCTGGAAATCCGGGAGCAGATGCTGCAGGACCTCGCTAAGGCGTACGGCATCTCCGTGAACGACATCGAGTTGCGGGATCCCGACTATCTCCGCGCACCCGAGTCGTGACCACGGGACATCAGAGGTCCTGCGCGCCTACGTATCCCTGTGAGAGTGCGGAGCAC
Source organism: Streptomyces ortus (assembly GCF_026341275.1). Taxonomy (NCBI): domain Bacteria; kingdom Bacillati; phylum Actinomycetota; class Actinomycetes; order Kitasatosporales; family Streptomycetaceae; genus Streptomyces; species Streptomyces ortus. The sequence continues at coordinate 126,034 of NZ_JAIFZO010000002.1, read as the reverse complement.
CGTGACCGCAGCGTCGCCTGACGGCGCGACCCGGCCGCGCTCACACGACCGGGCCTTACGTGACTTTCTGCCGAGCGCCCCGCCGAACCCGCCGGCCGTCATGACCCACGAGTGTGAAGGCGCGTCATCCGGCTGGAGACGCTAGGAGCGCGTTCCGAGAACGTCAGTGCACCCTGCATAGGGCTGGTAGCTCAGCCTCCGGCCCTTCGGGCCCGCGCCGTCAGTGCGTCACACAGAATGCTGTCGGGTGTGCGGGCCATGCGCAGCAATTCGCGGATGACTTCGGCTTTGTCCCAGCGGATGCCGGTCTGGTCCCGCAGGTCCAGGAGCCAGTAGTCGATCTCCCGGGCCTCGGTCGGGTCGAAGCGGACGGTGGTCGGGATGGCGCCCTGTGCTTGCGGGGCAGGGCGCGGAGCTGTGTCGTATGTCGTTGCCGTCCCCGGTTAACGAGCGAGGCCGGATTCCGTCGTGTTCAACTTTGCGGACGCTGCAGGGCTTGTGTGCTGTGGCGCGTCTACTGGTGCCACCACTCCGGTGGGTGCAGAAGTCCTGTCGTCTCTGCGACTCGTAGAGCAGCGGTGATGACAAATTGTCGGCAGTAATCGTAGTCACTCCGGTTTGGAGTGTATGGCCCGTGCCAGTAGGCCTCGCGTCTGCCGTCCATTTCGAGGGATACCTTCGGAGAGAGCATTTCAAAACGGTGCAGACGGTGATAGTCGATACCGATGGACGAGATCTGAAGGGCACGCTGAAGTCTCGACACGACGTCTGTGAGCATTTCTACATGCTTACCGACGCTCTCTGCGAGGCGCGGCGGCACGGGAGCGTATTTCCCGGTCGAGTCCAGGGTGAGAGCTTTAGCGATTTTCTGTCTGAGGGTGTGGTCTTCACGAATCTGCTCGCCGAATGTCAGAGGAGATGTTCGGTAGTGGCTTCCCACCATGTGGTCGAAGAATAGTTCGTCGAATGCGATGCGGAGCTCTCCCATGCCTTTCACTAGGTCTCCTGCGGCCCAGGCGGTCTCAGCAGTCCGCATCCGGTCCCGTATATTTTGCTGGGGAACGAGTTCGACCATGTCGATTGCATCGAAGGAGAGACCGAACACCTTGGGTGTGTTCTCGTCGAAGAAAAGCTGAGCATCGGTTCTGCTCTGCTCGATCTGCCGGGTTCCTGGCAGGGCTGCATCGTGTTTGAGCGTGTTCCTCAGTGTACTGAGCCGATCAACGCCTTTCCTGCCGACAAGTTCTATGCCATCCGGTCCTAGCTTGTCGGGGTGAAGTCCGTCGAAGAACCGCTGGGTGAGCTTGCCTCGCTCAGGAAGACTCACTTTCAAGTGCTCGCTGGCGATGATGAGGAATAGCTCGACTGCGTCATGGAAGGTGAGAACGCAGCTGGCAGAGAGAGGCTCGGGCTGGCGGGACTGGTCCATAGCCTGTCCGAAGAGGAGCCGAACGAAGGCCAGACGTTGCACGGTGTCCTGGGTGAGGGTACTGATGATCGGCTCCTTACCTGTGTTTGTGCAGCAGTGAGGATTCTGCACGGTTGCGTGCTCTCGTGCTCTGCTTTATGCGAGGAAGGTCCAATTGCGGGCCAGGTCGCGGAGGCGAAGCGGTGGGGGCGGCAGACTGGGTGGCAGCTGGACGTCCGCGACCCGCAGGACCTCGCCCAGTAGCCGGCAGCGCGTCCAACACATCTGCAACTTCCGGTGACAGGCGTACCGGCCACAGCGAGTCGCTCATCAGGGGCTGTCGAGGGTATCGACCAGGTCTGCGCCGTCGGGCCGTCCGGCTGAAGGAGGGAAATCCGCTGATCAGGGCGATAGTGCGCCGTGCTCGGTTGGCGCTTCCCCTCTCGTTGTCAGTGGCGGCTGCGACACTGCCCAGTTACCAGATGGCCCGTAGTTGAGAGGAAGGGAGTGATCCATGAACAGGAAGCAGACGGCAGCGGTTGTGTTGGGCGCGGCGCTGATCGGCCGTGCCGCGCTGGGTGATGTCATCGGCCGGCAGGCGAAGGTGCTGGGGCTCGGTGTGTTCGAGCTGGCCGTGCTCGGTGCGCTGGTCTCGCTGGCGATGTAGCAGGTGCAGTGCGCCAGGCGGGGGCGAGCAGATACCCGCGCACTGCAAGAAGGGCCCTGGGGTTTCTCTCAGGGCCCTTCTTGCAGCTGAAGCGCCATCGACAGCTCACCACTCCATATGCGAGTGACGGACGTCACACACGCCCGAGCGAGATTTATTGTCGGTTCTGGCCGTCCCACGCCCCCTTACATGTGGACCCTTACGCCGATGCCGAAGGACGGCCATGTCGACGCACCCCGATGCTCAAGACGCCTACAGCCGAATCGTCACAGTCCTGTGCAGCCTGGCTCCGGAGGAACAAGCCGTAACTCTCTTGTGGGCTCGCACCGGTGACTCCTGGGAACAGGCGGCGCTGGCGACCGGATTACCCGCCGCGTACGGCGAGCGGGTCAGGCGAAAGCTCAAGCGGCTCGGCTCCCAGCACGTCTGCCGGTCCTCCGCGGTGGCCGGCGTCGGTGGACGGGGCAACCGGTGAGCGTTCTCCTTGCCGCACTGCCCGACTTCCTTGGTGGCCTGGCCGCCGCTGCCACTCTCACCGCCTGCCGCTGGAGCATGCGCGCCCTGCGCAGCCGGGCCCCCCGGACCGACGACGACTCGTAGGCCTGGCGGCAGCACCCTGGCACCCCGGGGCTACTGGCGAGCAAGGCCAGCGGGGTCGATGTCTACGGTGAACGGGGCGTTGATCAGGGTGGTGGTCCCTGCGAGGGCAGTGGTCGTTTCGACGTAGCGCCCTGCCCGCAGTTCGCTGACGATCAGGCGGGGCGCGGGGTCGAACTCAAGGCGCCAGAAGTGCGGGATGGCGGCTTCGGCGTACAGGAGGGGCTTGAGCTTGCGGTCCATGGTCTTGTTGCCCGGTGAGACGAGTTCGATGACGAGCTGGACGGCGTCGGCATCCACGCTGACGGTGTCCTGGGCTGTGGCGCCGGCGTCGGTGACGACCAGGTCGGGTACGACCAGGCCGGAGGGGAGGCTGACGTTGATGGCCTCCAGGACTTCTACCGGTGCGCCGGCCGCGCGGGCCGCGGCGTCGAGGATGACGTGGAGCCGGAAGGATGCCCGCTGGTGGCGGATGCCGGGCGCGGGTGACATCACCAGGGATTCTCCGAGCAGTTCGTAACGGGTCGTACGGTCCTCCGGCAGGCCCAGGACGTCTTCGACCGTCCAGGGGCCGGTGTGGTCCGTGGCAACGCTCATCAGCTCCACCTCCTTCGCATACCGAGCGGTGCTCTCAGTGTGGCCCAGGCCAGCTGTCGCTGTCGTCTGTCCAGTCCCCTTCGAGCAAGAAAGTCCACGTCGGCAGCCTCTGGTGCCCTGCTGTTGGCACCTTGCTGTTGAGCGTGCCGGACCGCTCATGTAGGAACTTGCGTTCTGCGGGGGATCGCCGTGCTTGCGTGATGGGCGCCACCAAATCTGAGTGTCCACGAAGAACCTTTTCGAGGCTCTTCCCGTGGGTGAAAGAATGCCCTACAGATAAACATACTTTCGGTCTTTTGTGGAATCCGGCAGTGCGGTTCATCGAATTAAAACCGCAGGTCAGAGATCAGTTCTTGATGCGGGTCATCGTGTCAGGCACGCCGGTTATGCTGGACCTTGCTTCTCCGTTTCGTCCGTCTCACGCTTCGCCGATTCGCCAATTCTTTCTATGCGACGCAGTCGGTGAAGAGTCCAGCAGCGTGCTGGGTTCCCTCGGACGGGATGGAGATGCGCATGGATGGTCAGACGACCTCAGGCAACGATGACGAGCGGAAGGATGCCGAGGAGGGACGCCCGAAGCGGCGTGGCCTTGTTCGGCAGTTTCTGATCGACTGGTCACCGGTTCTGGCGGCCGTCGCCAACCTCGTGGTCCAGCACTTCTCCTGACCGAGAAGTACTGAGAGTCGCGGCTGTGTCTCGGATCGGGCAGCAGTGAGCCCGGCCGCATTTTGGACGGCCGGGCTCACTGCTGGAACGCGGATGAGGGGCCCTCGACCTGGGGTCGGAACCAGGAAGAGGGCCCCTTTGTCACAACAAGTCGTGTGCGTCATCCACGATTCGATCGTACCCAGTTTCACCCCTATGGTGTCGCCATACACAACACTGGATACGACCCGCTTATGTGATTATTCAATGATTAGGCGGCGAATCCGATGTTGGTGCAGTACTCGTACTGCCCCCACTGGGAGCCGAGGTCGATGACCTGGTCGACCCATGCTTCGTCCAACTCACGGTCGTTACCGGCGGCCCATGCGCCGACGATGCGGTCCCAGTTGCGGACATTGAGATGCCGGAGTTCCACCGCCCACTGGCGGGGCCGGTCAACTTGAGACTGGTTGAGCGGATGAATTTCCACCCGAGTGCCGCGGCCGTCGCGGTTGAGGCGGGCGGTCAGGTAGCGGGCGACGTTCTCGCGCCGCACGGTCCGGTACGCCTGCTCGATCGCGGCGAGGTTCTTGCGGGACGGGGTGCGGGTGCCGGCTTGCCAGGCGCGCAGGGTGCGGCCGGTGACGTTCAGGCCGGCGGCGCGGGCGGCATCGAGGGCGTGGGTGCTGCGGGTGAGGTAGTGCAGGCGGGCTTGGAGGCCGCGGCGGGTGGTGACGGGTGTGGCGATGTAGCCGGCGAGCGCGTCCAGTTGCCGGGCGACGGCCGCGCTACGCTCCGGATGGCCTTGCTGACGAAGCCTGATGCTGCGACAGCGTATGGTGTCGGTTAGGCTTGGCTGCTTTCGAGGGCGGCTTGTTCGAGAGCAAACTCGAAGCGAGGCCGCTTTAGCGCGCGTTCACCGACTTGTTCTACGCCAAGGTGTTGAAGCAGACGGACGCGCATACTCAACAATAGGATTTCACCAAACCAGTGACGGCTGGTTGCCGTGACACCTTTGTCTGCGCCACCATGGGAAACTCCGGTCCGAGCATCATAGGCAGCGCTGCAGAATGATGGGGCAGCAGCAAGGATGCACTGTCCTAGGTACCCCGTGGACAGCACGACCTCTTCAACCTTAGTTTTCAGAGGCTTGTCGTTCCTGCCCTCAATAACAGCCTTCGCCCATCTAACGTGTTCTGCCGGCAGGTTCCCCGCCTTCAGCACTGCCACTACCTGTTTCACGCGTAGCCGATGCTCTGGCCTTGTGAGATCCCTGCTATCGAACTGTTCACCCTCAAGCTTATGGTAGGCCTCGATACCCTGAAAGATCGATGCATAGCGGTGCTCGGAGTAGGTGAAGGGTGCATAGAGGGGGGCGTGAATAAGCGTGACCACCGTCCTGAGCCGCTCATGCAGGGAGTACCACGCTGGCACCAGATCTGCTAGGGGAATCGAAGTTGACTCTGCGGTTAGAAGGGTCGGCGACGAATAAGATTGAAGGCTACTGGATTTTAGCTGGCCTCGTTGAGGAGATACCATATTGAAATAGGCGGTAAACCAGTCGTCACTTCCTGCCGTACGGAACTCCACCTCATTCATGTGGACGTACCGCCCAAGAGAGAGAATTAGCAGGTCGTGAAAGGGTCTCAGGTAAATATCTAGAAGCTCCGACCACTCACGAGGGGAGGACTCTGCCGCGAAGGTGCAGTACCGGTCGACGTGGACTTTATCGCCGCTCGAATTTCCCACTATGCCGCTTTCGAGTGTGAGTACGGAATCCTTCCAGGATGTCTTCATGATCTCAGTGGCGTCCCCGTTCACCTGGATTTGTCTTGGATTCTTCCGTACACTCGCGATTTCGGGAGCAGCAGCCCATTCTGCCAGATGATCGAATTGGGCTCGGATGCCACTAAATTCTGCATTCGAGATGTGTTTCCCCACGAGAGCAAGCGTGACGTTGAACGTCTGCTCTGAGAGATCCGGAAACTGTGTGGTCATGCCGAAAGATCCCACGAGCGTGATGTCACGCTGATCTTCATCAACTCCGTAGATGAGCGGGAGCACGCCCCACTCATCCGTGGAAAGATGCTTTGTCTCGTTGGATCGTCGGCCTCGACCCAGTAGATTCTTGAGACGTTTCAACTTCGCGGTTCTGCCACGGCCTCCTTCATGCCTTCTGCCGCCTCTGCCGCCAGATGTCGTTCGGCCCCTGAGTGGCCTGCAAGGGTGACGTCGACTCGAACCTTCAGGTACTTCCTCGGTTGGACGGGCCTGAAGGAGCGGTCCCAGGACCTTCAGCACAAGACCATCCGCAGAGAAGGTCAGGGTCCCTGTGACGCGCAAGCCGCCCGGAAGGAACCAGGCGCCGTGGGCTTCGAAGTACTCCATTGCCTGATGATGCGGTACCCAGTCCGATTGTGCTCCCTAGCCGGCAAAGCCAATGCTGGTGACGTACTCGTACTGACCCTGCTGCGAGCCCTAGGCGACGATGGTCCACCCACGTCGTCCAGCTCCTGGTCATCGCTGACCGCTCACGCGCCACCCATGCGGTCCCAGGTGGCTCGATGATGGACCGGGTTGGAAAAGGGGGATGAGCGTGGCTCGTGAGTCGGGCATGCTGGCTTCAGATCCGATGAACGGAGAAAGCCATGCTCGATTTCGACTCGCGGGCTGTGGTGGGCTTGCCAGAGCGGCAACGGCTCATCAAGGCGGTACTGGGCGCGTCAGCTGCTGACGAGACCCAGTGGTTGGAGTGGAAGTCGACGCTGGACATGAGTGAGGCGCCTGGGCAGTTCACGGTGGCCAAGGCGATCCTCGGATTCGCCAACCGCATGCCGGATGTCGCCAGTAGATGGGCCGAAGGCCACGCCTATCTCTTGGTGGGCGTGGAACCAGGCAACCTCTGCGGGACTCCTCAGTATGACGGTGCGAACCTCTTTCCCTGGATTAATAAATACGTGGGTGAGTCAGTGCGCTTCGACGCGACCTACGTCCCCTTTGACGCTGGATCAGGTACTCAGCAAGTCCTTTTCTTTAATGTAGCCCCTCCACAATGGGGGGACCCCATACATGCCCTACAGAGGGAATATAAGAATTTCCAGAACGGAACGATCTTCGTTCGGTTGCCGAGTCAGACGCTTCGCGCCCGCACTGTCGACATCGAGGCACTTTCCACAAGGCTGATCCGCCGCGAGCACCAGATGGATATCGAACTGGCTGTTGCCGATGGTGCCTTCTCCGACCTTCACATCGATGAGCTGCAACTCGAAGAGATCCTGGATGCGAAGCGGGATGAGCTGTTGTCGTCACTGCCGCGACCACGACGCGCGCTGTCCCCGGACGGGGTTCTCAGGATCAAATCCAGTGATGGTCGGTCCCAAGCCAAGTTGAGCGGGCAGCGTGGTATGTCGATGAAGGACCTGGAGGAGTTGGGGCACCGGAGACGGGCGGGCGATGCGCTAACGGATGATGAGCAGCAGGCGCTCGATGATGCTGGGGAAAGCTTGAAGGCCATCAGCGCCATGGCTATGCAGTCAGTGCTGTCCAGGGATATACGGTCGCCAGATACGTATCGGGCAGAAGTTGACGCTTACATCGAGAAGTGCCGACAGCAGCTTCCGTCTGCCCTGTGCGTTACGGCGGCACGCGAAACGCCCTTGCTGCTCCGTATCGACAACCAAACGGACCTGATGCTTCATCAAGTGCAGATCACCGTGACTTTGAGTCCGGGTCAGGTTCCCATCATGAACGCCGCGCGTAATAGCACCGTGTCGAATCATTTTGTGATGCCCTGGCCCGAGCCTCCGCCCGCCTACGGCAAGAAGAATCCGATGTCGTGGGATTCTTCGCTAAGGGTGCCCCCGAGTATGGCCGCTCTGTTAGGTACGTCCCACGCGAGCCGCCAGCCTGTGATTGAGCGGCCCGAGATCGTTCGTTCCGCAGAGGGCCTTTCCATCCAATTCCCGCCGGTGGACTTGCGTGCGCACGCTTCGGTGCCTCTGCCTGCGATCACTCTGTTCGGGCGAGGCATCGTGGGGGACAGCACGACCGTCCGGTGGACCGCAACGTGCACCAACCTGAACGGCAGACAAGAGAAGTCCCTCCAAATCCCGGTATGGCACACCACCGCAATGCCGTCACCGGAAGACTGACGTTCTTCGTTGGCTTCGGAACAATTGGTCCGACGGTCAGCTAAAGCCCGTCTCCGGGCCGACATCCCGACATCCCGGAGACGGGCGGAACAAGCCTTGAAACGAGGCCAAGCCCGATTACCCGTCAGCGCCTGCATCGCCATGCAGACTGCTGAGAGCGTCCCCCGTGTGCCTCTCAGCTGGCGGTGTCGGGCGAGGCGGGGGCCGCACGACCTGACCCCAAGGTGCGCCGCGTTCTCGGTGGTGCAGAGGGGAGGTGTCCAACGACTCCGCGGGCCCGCAGTTCGCCGAGATCTGCGATGCGGACACCGGGGAGCGTGTCAAGAAGGTCGGCCTGGGTGGCGCGGATGCCCTGGACAGGAGCCTCGGGGCCGGCGCCGAGCGTGCGGCGGGTGGTCACGGCGATCATCGTATGGCGCCAGCGCAGCACCCGCCGGAAGTTGCGTCAGGCGGCGAAGCCGACGTTGGTGACGTACTCGTACTGGCCCCACTGCGATCCGAGGTCGACGACCTGGTCGACCCACGCGTCGTCCAGCTCCTGGTCGTCGTCGGCGGCCCACGCGGCGACGATGCGGTCCCAGCGGCGGACGTTCATGCTGCGGAACCCCACCGCCCGCTGGCGGGGCCGGTCGACGCGGGACTGGTTGAGCGGGTGGATTTCCACGCGGGTGCCGCGGCCTTCACGGTTCAGGCGGGCGGTCAGGTAGCGGGCGACGTTCTCGCGGCGCACGGTGCGGTAGGCCTGCTCGATCGCGGCGAGGTTGCGACGGGAGGGTGTGCGGGTGCCGGCCGTCCAGGCGCGCAGGGTGCGGTCGGTGACGGTCAGTCCAGCTGCTCGTGCAGCTGCTCGGGCGTGGGTGCTGCGGGTGAGGTAGTGCAGGCGGGCGAGCAGGCCTCGCCGTGCGGTGATCGGGGTGGCGATGTAGCCGGCGAGCGCGTCCAGCTGGCGGGCGACGGCTTCGTGGCCTTTGACGCCGTGGGCGCCGTACTTGCCGAACTCGATGTTCCGCTCAGGCATGGTCTCTTCCGAATCCCTCGGGTTGGTGGATCACTGTACGGGGCAGTGAGCGCCGTTCTCCCGTCCCGGCGGGGAACTTGGCGCCGGGACGGGAGAACGGCGCTAGGAGGTGCTCTTAGGGGGCTTGTTGGCGGTGCTGGGGTCGGTGCCGACGGTGTAGGTGTCCTTGACCTTAACTTCGGTGACGGCGCGGCCTTCAGGGAAGACGGCGCGCCAGTCGCCGGTGACGTGGAGTTCGTCGGTGCCCATGGCGCGGACGACCATGAGGCCTTCGTCGTAGGCGCGGTGGGCTTTCCACCACAGGTTCGCGAAGGCCTGGGCGCGGATGATGTGCATCCAGTCGGTGCGGTAGAGCTCGCGGTTGTAGTTCGACTCCCCCAGGGTCGAGACGAACTTGCTGTACATCGCCTTCACGTACTCCAGGGTGACCTGGTCGTCGTCGGTGAGGGCCCGGTCGCGGGCGTCCTTGAGCGCGATGCGGAACTTCTCCAGCAGGCTCTCGGTCCCGCCGGACGTCCACGACTCGTGAATCTGCGGCGGGTCGCACAGCCCGTACTTCGGGCCGGACACGCGCAGCAGCAGGCGCAGGGTCGGTTCGGTCACCCACAGCGGGCCGGGTTCGTCGCGGTTGCCGATCGGGTTCGGCAGCACCGCCTCGTGCTCCCAGACCGGTGGAGTGATCAGGTGCAGGCCCGCGCGGCGCCGGTCGTGGTGATCACCGGTGGAGTGTTCGAGCTGTCCGAGCGGCAGATGCGTCTTGAGGGCGGACAGGTAGGCGCCGTTGATGTCCAGCGCCGTGATCTCGTGTACGCCTGCGGGGAGCTCCGGCCGGCTCCACTTCGGGCGGGCCTCCCACACCTGGTCTGCGCCACGCGCACTCTGCTTGCGCAGGATGTCGGGCAGCCACGGATGCGCGACCACGTCGTAACGCCCGCCCTTGCGGGTGTCGTCCAGCAGCGCCATCGCATCCGGGATCGCCCGCTTCACCAACGCAGCAGTCGCCGCCTCGACATCACCGGCGTGCTCACCGAGTGCGGCCGCCACGGCCGCACCGATCCGGTCGGGGGCATCGGCGGTCTGCAGGCGCCGGCCGACGGGGACGACCTTCACACCGGGCGCCGTACGGCCCGGCTTCCCGGCGGCCGATGGCTGCTGCGATGTCGTGCGGGGCGCGGGCTTCTCTGCCTGCGGGGGTACGGGGGCGGGTGCGGCCGGGGTGCACTCGGCAGGGTCCAGGTGCTGGGGGAAGCCTTCGACTTGATGGCGGGCCGGCTGCCCGCACAGCACGCACGGCTGCGCGACGGCCAGGACGACGACGTCGGTCGCGTCGTCGCTCTGCTCGGCATCGGCCGACTCTGCTTCCGCCGGCTTGTCGTCTGCGAGATGGCCGTCGGCCGCGGCCGCCGTAGCCGCGGTGGCGGTATTGAGTTTGGTGCGGGCACCCTGAAGGAAGTACGCGTACTTCTCCCGTACCTCACCGCCTGGGTCCCGCCCGGCTTCCCAGCCGCCGACCGTGGATGCGCTCACGCCCAAGGCCTGTGCGAGCTGGGCGCGTGAGACGTGCAACCCGTCGCGCAGGGCGCGCCGTTCTGCGGCGGGTGGCAGCGGGGTCTCCTGCCCGGCCGCGGCGAGCAGGGCGTCGATCGCGTCGAAGTCCGCCATCAGAGCGTCCCGTCCACGGCCGCGGGGCGGACGCCGGCAGCGGGACGGCCGGGCACACGGCGGCGTTCCGCGGGGAGTGCCTCAACGGCGCGAGTGGGGCCATCCAGGAGGTCGTACGCGGTGATGCCGTAATGTGCGGCCACCGCCTCGCAGTCAGCCAGGCTCCAGGCGGCGGTACCGGACTGACGGCGACTCACCTGCGCCTGACTCACCCCCAGCGCCGCAGCGAGCTCGGACTGCGACTCACCGACCGCATGCAGGAGCGCAGCAACCGCCGACCGCATCCGCTCTTCAAGGCTCATACTCACGTTGAAAGTTTACCATACATGGCTCATTTTTTATTCGCATTATGCATCAAAAATGCGTGCAGGAGCATCGACTTGTCCAGCGGAGATGCCCCCTGACCGGGGCGGTTCCTGGTCAGCGCCTTCTGGCCAGGGGGAGTGCTTCGCGCAGGCTGGCTGGCGCCGTTCGGCAAGGAGGGCTCCATTGCTCCGGTGCAAGGTGACGGAAGCGCTTCAGCGTGGCTGGGCAAGCGGTCGGCGCTCTGCCGGGCGCCCGCCTCCTCCAGCGCAAGGCCATCGGCCAGTGCCGCGGTGTGCTCGACGGCGGCTACCGAACTGGAACCGGCCGCCGCGACGCACGCGCTCCAGCACCTCTTGCATGGCCAGAGTGCAGGCTGGCGCGGCACCAGTCGTGGTGGTTTTTGCAGTGGGAGCACCGGTGCTTTCAGCAGGAAAGCGTTGACCAAGCCGATCGACTGCAGCGAGGGATGCTTTGCATACGCCCCATTCGATGATCTTGCCATGCTTCACCCGAGAACGATCTCTGCAACGCTGCGTATCTCTGGGAAGCCTCCGGTGATCATTATTTTCTGCATACCACAAGGAGCGTGCACCACTTCGACGCGCGCCCCCTTCGCACTACCTCTTGCTTCCGAATCACCCATCAGGGCAAAGGCTCTTCCGTATGGCAACCACCGCATACTTAATCCCGTCACTGTTGACACACCATCAGTTGGACGACGTAAGGATGCCTCGTGTTCACAGTAAGCGGACTAATTGGCCGTAGAAAGATCAAGCCTTGGGGCGTAGCCGTCTTGAGCGCCATCTCTGTCGGCCTCCCAACCATTCCGGCCTTTGCCGAGAAAACTTTTGGGCCCTACTACATCGCCACATGTGTCTTTTGTGCTTTCGCTGCTTCATTCTTCACACTTCACACGAGCCAGACGAAAGTGGAGGCCGAACGTTCGGAGGTCCTTGAGGCTGCTCTAGAACCTCTATCCTCCCTCATGGGAAAAATTCTTGTCGATCCGGAGATCTACGACGAGAAGCACAGCACCATCTTGAAAAAGCTTGTCGAAACCGCAGGTGAGCTCGCACATGCTGATGTTGCTAGTGGACTGTACTGGCTGTCACCCGACAACAGTGAACTACAACTTTCGTTCACCAACGAAAAAGCAACTCAAAGGCACTTCGAAGAGAAGTTTTCCCGGGGCGGAGAGAAGGGAAGTTTTCTCGTCGAAATGGCGCTGTCCAGCTCAGGCCGGAGCGTACCCGACATCCGAAAGGACCCCGATCGCGACCGCATTTACATGGCAGATGATTGCCGCAGCGCGGTCTTCATTCCGGTGAAGGTCGGAACTACCCAGCGCGGACTCCTTGTCGTTCAAGCGAAGAAGCCAAAGTACATCCCAGGATCCTTCCGGGACGATAAAAGGTTCAAAACCGTTGTCCATTTGATCGGCGTTGTGAGCGAGATCAGGAAGCCGTCCACAGATGGTCGACCTGTCGTTCCCGGACAGAACAAATCATCGGTTGATGATCCTGAAGGAGCCCCGTCATGACGCACGTCAGAAGCGAGCGGTTTACTGCTATCGCCACGCGGATACATCTTCTTTGTGTAGAACGGATACGCGCAACATTCCGACCTACCTGGGGGCCAGCATGATTCACAGTAAGCAGACAGCCGCCGTGATCCACAAAGACGCAGAGACCGCCAAGAGTTGGGTCAATGGTCAGCTGAGCAGCTCAGACTATTTCGCCAGGGCCCGCAGGGCTGCAGCTACCCGTGGTGTGGCTGGCCGGCTTCTTTGCGCCCTGCGTGAAGCGTGCACACGCTGGACCCGAACCTCGTAGGACTGTCTGCGGTTGAGTGTGCTGACTCCCGCAGGGAGCAGTTGACGCACCCATACTCGTTGCAACTGCCAGGAAAGGGCCGCACATGATGGGCCTGCTCAAGGCACGGTTGTGTGACCGAGTCGGCGTCCCTGGCATCCAGACTGTGTTCTCCGCGGCGATGCTTGATGTCAACGCTTTCAGTCATCCGGCAGGGTATGCGTACCTTATATCTGATCTCATGGGCTTCCGTGATGGCCGGTAGAAGGACGTGTAGATCCTCACAGCGGAAGTGTTATGCCGAGTTCCTGCATGGCGGTCGACGGCGGGCCGCCTTCGGAGCGTTCGGTCTTGTAGCCCTTGACCCGTGCTTCGAGGGTGCGGGGGTCGACGGCTTCGGCCGGCGCGCTCTTGGCGTACAGGCCAGCGGGCTCGGTGTCGCGGTCGTGGGGCATGAGCCAGAAGACGCGGCGGCGGAAGGTGCCGGAGGCGCGGGAGGGTTTGGCGGTGGGGCCGAGGATGGCGTAGCCGACCATGCGGCCGCCGCGGTGGTAGGCGGGTTTGCCTTTGCGGGTGGGGAGCCGGTCCAGGCTTTGGCGTACGTAGTCGAGGTCGGTGTTGTCCTCCAGCCACACGATGTCGGCTTCGTGGCTGATCTCGTCCTCAGTGATCAGGGAGCTCATGTGCGGTCCCTTTCCTGGTCGGTGAGCAGTCCGATGCCGGGGTAGTGCTTGCGCTGGTTGGACAGGATCATCGCTTTGGGTGAGGGCAGTCCGACGAGTTCCCGGGTGCGGGCAGCGAATGCGCGCGAGGACATGGCAGGTGCTCCTTCATTCTGGCACCAGGACCGGTAGGCGGCGTAGAGCGCGGTCTGTTCGGCGCGCAGGTCGGGGCCGTGGGTGCAGCACTCTTCGTAGAAGCGGCCGGTGTGGTCTTCGGTTTCCGCGTAGGTGCTGGTGGCGATGCGGACGCGTGCGGGGCCGGTGAGGTCGCGGTCGCCTGCGAGGTAGCGGCGGGCGCCGTCGACGAGCCAGGCGAGGATGCCGGGGCCTTCCTCGGTGACGAGGATGTCGGCGAGGTTGTCGATCTTGCGGTGGTCGGGGACGACCCGCTCGAAGGGGATCAGCCGCATGCGGCGCCAGAAGGCGAAGCCGCCGGTGCCGACTTCGGGCCGGTGGTTGCCCAGCAGCCAGAGTTTGTGGGTGGGGTTGAAGCCGAAGAAGTCCTGCCGCATGCGGCGGGCCTTGATGCGGTCGCCGCCGGTGAGTAGCTTGACGCGGCCCTCGTCGAACTTGTCGCCCGGCTTGACCTCGGAGCAGACGATGACGCGTCGGCCGTGGAGTTCGGCGAGGTCGGTGGGGTGGCCTTCGTAGGGGCGTGCCATGAGGAATCCGGGAGGGGCCGCGTCGGCGTAGTCGCCCAGGAGCTTCATGAGGACGTCCAGGAGGACGGACTTGCCGTTCTTGCCGGAGCCGAAGAGGAAGGGCAGGACTTGGCCGCCGACGTCGCCGGTGACGGAGTAGCCGAGGAGCAGCTGCAGGTAGGCGATCATGTGCCGGTCTTCGGTGTCGGCGCCGAAGGTGTCGGTCAGGAAGCGTTCCCAGCGGGGGGTGGGAGTCGGCTGCGGTCCGACGGCGGTGGAACGGGAGTGGAAGTCCTTGTTGGGGTCGGGGGTTTTGACCAGGCCGGTACGCAGGTCGACGATGCCGTCCGGGGTGCACAGGGCGTAGGGGTCGGCGTCCAGGCGGGCGGCGTTGAGGACCATGCCGGGGGCGGATTTGGCCTGGGTGAGCATGGCGTTCATGCCGGTGGTGGACAGTGCGCGGCGGCGGTGTTTGTGCAGGGCGTGGGTGGTGAACATGCCGCGCGGGTCGTGGGTGGCGATGGCTTCGGCGAGGTCGCCGGCTGCCCACAGGACGGTGTCGTCCTCGTCGACCTGCCAGCGGGTGGTGTCCCATCGGTACCAGCCCATGCCGGGGACGTGGCGGTAGTCGTTGGCGTAGAGCTTGACGAAGAGTTTGGCGTTGCCGCGGTCGGTGAGGGTGTCCGGCAGGAGCCCGGCGGCGGTTGCTTCGCCGGCGGCTGTGCGGGAGGTGTCGCTTTGAGCGGGCAGCGCGACGGTGGTCGTTGGGGCGGGGCGGGTCTGGCTGCGGATCTGGGCAGCGACGAGTTCGGGGTCGAACTCGAAGAGGGCTTCGGTCTCGTTGCCGGATGAGGAGGTCATCGGGGGCCCCTTCGCGTATGGAGGGGGTGCTGGCGGCCGGCGGCCAGGCCGCTGCGGATGATCTGGGCGGCGCGGCGTTCCTGGCCGGGACGGGCAGCGGCCGCAGCTTGGGTGAGTGCCCGTTCGGCTTCTTCCTCGGTGAGGCGGCCTGCGGCCACCAAGCCTCCGAGGGTGTAGGCGGCACGGTTGAGGGTGTCGGAGAATCCGGCGCCTTCGGTGACCTGACCGCAGGCTTCGACGGGGGCGAGGATTGTTGCAAGCATGCGCTCGGTTCGGTCGCGGCCGCCGCCCGCGGCCAGAACGGCCTGCTGAGCGCGGGGCGGGACCGGACGGGGCGCGGGAACGCTGGGAGCCGGCAGGTGGCCGGTGCGTTCGAGTTCCTGTGCCAGCCAGACAGGCAACGAGGCAGGTTCGCGGACATCGTCGAGGGGGGTGTACGTGCCGTGCCTGGTGATGGTGCCAGGGGCGATGATGTAACCGCCGTGGGCACGGACATCGACTTGCCAGGCCAGGGCTGCGCCCTGGCTGGAGCCGGAGGAGCAGCGCCAGCGGCGGTTGTCCGTGGCCCGGTACCAGACGTGCAGGCCGCCCGAAGGGGTGCGTACGCGCAGGGTCGTGTCGTCATCTGCGGGATTTCGCTGGCTTCTAAGGGCGGCGAGGATGCCGACGGTGTGGAAGCCGTTGGCGAGGCCGGTGAGGTCGATGTGGTCGCCGATGGGAATGCCGGGCAGGATCCGGTCCCGGGTCGGTGGCTGGGTGGCATGGGCGTCGATGTCGATGACGATCAGGCCTGCGGGTCCGCAGGCGATGCCGACGCCGAATTCCGGATGGGCTCCCCACCAGTTGCTGATGCGGCGCTGGTCCAACGTGGCGGCGTGGAAGCCATGGCACCAGCGTCCTGCGGGCAGGCACGGGCACTCGCCGGGCGAGTGTGGAGTTGCGCGGCACTGGCTGCAGTTTGCGGCCGGCGTCTTGCGGCCTGCAGCGAGGGGGTGCACGGGCCAGCCGCGGCGCGCACACCAGCTGGCGGTCGCCAGGGAGACAGCGACCGAAGACTCTAGGGCGGGCTGCCGTGCGTCGTTGCTAGAAAAGTGCAGCTCAGCAGGCATTCACACCCCCAATCAGCGACCGAAGCGACTCAACGACGGACACAGCGTAGCGAACGTGGTGCGTGAAGTTGTGGAACACGTGCGAAAGAACCCTGCTCCTGTGTCGATGACGCGGTCGAGAGGTACCGGGAGCGACCCAGCTGATGCGGCAGCGACCGAGACTCGTTCAGTCGCTCTCGCTGGTTTCACGCAAATCTGCAGGTCAAAGCATGCACACCACCCAAAGCAGCGACTGAAGCGACTGAAGCTCCCTATATGTAACGCACACGCGCACATAGGTTCGACTTCATATACTCCGGCCTTCGGTCGCTTCAGTCGCTAACTACACGCCACCCTCGCTGTGACCTGCGTATTCCAAATGTCTGGGCGCAGCGACCGAACGGCGGCTGAGTCGCTGCGCTTCCAGTCGCTGCGACCGTGTGTTCCAGCAGCGACCCCAGCGACTGGAGCGACTGATCACCAAACAACTAGGCCGCAAGCAGGTTCTGGCCAAGGCGAGTTCCAGCAAGAATCGCTTCAGCTGTCCGGAGCGCGCGGACGACCGTACAGCCCGCTGTGGCGTTGATCCCTTTTGTGAAGCGTGGGTGCTTCTGGTAACGGGACTTGGTCATTGGCGTGGCTGGGTCCCGGGGCGCAGTTCGACCCGGATGCTTTCGTCGTCGTCGATGACGTAGGTGGGATCCGTGTTGTGGTTCCAGCCCAGCGGCAGCAGGTAGTAGCGGTGATCGCGCTCGACCAGCAGTCGCAGGCCGCTGTAGCGGTACCGGTAGTGAAAGCCTTCGCCCAGGTCTTCCGCTTTCAGTCCGGCAGGTCCGGTGATGCTCAGCTGCTCGGTGCTGTGGATGAGGACGGCGACGCGCTGCTCGATCCGTTCAGCGTCTCGCTCCGCGTCCTGACGGCCGAGCTGACCGGCTGCCAGGGCCACCACCCACATCAGGAACAGCGCCGCTCCGGCCACCGGCAGCACACGTGTCCACGGACGACCGCGTCTGGTCGGTGCGGGCGCTGCGGCGCTGGTCTGCCCAAGGACCAGCCCGCACGCCACGAGCAGGGGAGCGGTCCAGACGAAGGGATGGATGTAGCGCCACAGCAACATCAGAACGATGCCGGCGGCGACGAAGGCGAGATACGCCCGTGCTACCGCCCGTCCGGCGCGAAGGATGTGATGAATGAGGTGGGCGGGGACACCGAGCATGGGAAGCAGTTCGGGAAGGCGGGGCAGGACGACCGCCAGGGCCAGGGTGATGAGGACGGGAAATGTGACGAGTCGCAGGCTGCGCAGTGCCAGCTCGACGGAGTCGAAGCCGATGGCGGAGCTCTCCAGGTGGAAATATCCGTAGTAGACACTGCTGTGGACGAAGCCGGCGAAGAGCATCAGTGCCACGATGAACGAGCCGGCGCCAAAAGCCGAGTTGGCCAGCTCAACTGGACTGCCGCCCCACACGGCCACCGGCGCCCGGGGGCTTGACCCGGAGAGTCTGCGGGCCCCATGACGCACTCTGCGGGGTGCCGCAGCACGCGCGGCCGTCCTATGTCGCACCGCACGGCGTCGACTGCGGGACGACGGTTCCGGAGAGCCGCCCGCGGGAGCCGGTGTTCCTGCGGAGACCATCGGCTGCGGCCTCAGGATCCATCCGGTTCAGGCAGTGGTCCGGAGCCGTCCATTGAGGGCGCTGGACATGACATTGAGAAGGTCGGATTGGGCAGGTCGCTGCACGACGGCGAAGACTGAGTCGGGTCGTCGCTCGGAATCGGCGGCTGGTCTGTTGAGAAAGTGTCAGTTAGCGGAGGAGAAGGGAGAGGCACATCGTCACCTCCGCCAGAACTGCCGCTGGTTGCTGCCGAACCAGTGAAGGCAGAAGACCCGCTGTTCCCGCCGCTTTCAGGACCAGGGCCGGTGTCCCCAGGGGGAGCTGCAGTGCCTCCGCACGCGACAGCACCCCAGCACAGCGCGGTCGCCGCGACGGTAACCCCGCACCTGGTCACTACTCGCCGGATCAACATGAATCCCCCATGCGCCAACGCGGGCGCTGTCCTCAGCTTCCCACCAGGAGGCGGCCCGGCCCATGCCCTCAACGAGGACCTATGAGGAAGCCGGCCGTCGCTTTACAGGCGGCTCTGCACCCAGAACGTGGCGAGGCCGGCTGCGCCGGAGCCCAGGCCGTAGCAGGCGCCGCGCAGCAGGAGGCCGACGGCGGCCCGCCGCCGCGGGCGGGCCCATCGCACGAAGCGGTGAAGGATCGTCGGGTCCTTGCGTGCGGGGCGGCTCTCGGGGCTATCGTGCATAGCAGGTGTTCCTTTCATCGGGTGCATCGTTGCGAGGAGCCCTTTTCGACCGTGGCCTAGGAACCGTGGGGTCGGAGCGGGGCTCCTTTGCTTTGTGCCTGGGCTGGTCAGCGGTTGGTGAAGTCGTGCAGCCGGTCGGCCAGGCGCCGGTCGGGGCGGCTGACGATGATGCAGGAGCCCGTGCCGAGCGTGGCCAGGCGGTCGACTTCCATCTCCAGGCCGCCGGTCGGGCCGCTGGCTGCGGAGCCGTTCTTGCGGACGTAGTGCGCCACCACTTCCAGGCAGGCCAGGAAGTGTTCGTCGGGGGCCTCGGTGTCGAGGACGGTGTGGGTGACTTCGTGGAGCCAGTGCCGGGCTTCCCGGCGCTCGCCCAGCGCGAGGTGGTGCAGGTGGAGGCAGTACGCGGCTGCCCGGTTGCCAGCTCCGGCGGCCAGCTGCCACCAGAACTGGGCGCTTTCCGGGTGATCGGTCAGATACAGCAGGCAGGCGAAGACCAGGGCGCCGTCGACGTCCAGGTGGTCATCGGGTGTGTGCCTGGGATCCTGGGCGAGACGGTCGACGTGATCAGCGGCATCGGGTGTGTTCAACACCCAGCGGCAGATGACGGACAGGCGCTGGCCGGCCTGCGCCGCCCGGGCGATGTCCGGGGCCGGGGCGGCCAGCGCCGCGTCGGCGGCGAGGCGGCGCAGCGCGGCGCCGACGTCGAATCCGTCTGGTGGGGAGGTGGGCAGACGGGCGTCGGCCAGGAGTTCGTCGATGGTGGTGCTCACGGTCACGACCCCTTCTTGGTCTTGCGCTTGCTGGGCGCGGCGGGCAGCTTCAGCTGCACACGGAGGCGTTCCTTGCCCTTGCGGCCGTGGTAGTCGACGGTGCGCACGTCCAGGCCCATGTAGCGGGCGATCTGGCTGGTCTTGTAGCCGAGCAGGTGGCGCAGGACGACGACGGTGAACTGCCGGGAGGGCAGTTCGAGGATCGCCTCGTACAGTCCGCCGGTGCTGCCGGTGAGCTCCAGCTGGTTCCTGACGGCGTGCAGGTTCTTGGCTATCGGCCCGTTGATGACGAAGGCCGGAGGCCGGCCGTCGCGCCGCAGCCGGTCGAAGACGCGCCGGTGCAGCACGGCCAGGGTCTGCTGTTCAAGGTCGCCTTCCTGCAGCAGCTGGTTCCAGCCGCCGAGGATCTCCAGGAGCACTTCGTGGACCACCTGCTCGGCCACCCGGCGGCTGCCGAGGTGGATCTCCGCGAAGCCGTGGAAGAACTCCTGGTGCCCCAGGTAGAAGGCCTCGTAGTCCAGGGGCAGGTCCGGCGGTTCGTGCACGATCTCGCCGTGTCCGCCGTCCTGGGGCGATACGTCTGTGTCGACGTCGCCATCGCTCACTCGGGCCTCCGGTGCTGTGATCACCGGGTCCTCGCCCTTGAGGCCGGTGATGATCGAATGCGGACAACTCGCCCGCACCAGGCCCGTGTTGGACCCTCACCACCACCCTGTCGATTTCCGGGACCCCACACTCACGCACCCCTCAGAAAAATGACTCAGCGATCATGGGAGGTCGACGGAACGTGAGTGTCGTCGTGGTTCAGGTGTTCCATGTACCTCCATGAACAGGCGTTATGTCCCGCACGCGGGCCCTCAGAAGACGAATGCCGCCCACGCAGTGGCATATGTCACACAAGGGCCGATCAGCGTCGGGCGTTTGTCGAACAACGCCCGCCACCACTGGCCCACCCCCGCCGCAAAAGTGGTCGCATCACTCGTCTGGATGAGCTGCCGCACCGAACGGGCAGGCCACGTCGGACAGGAGAGCCCGCTTCTGCCCGGCCTTCTACTCAGGGGAGCTGGAGAACCCGGGGACCGGGCACTGTCCGTCCCAGCCGGTTCTCCGGCCGAAGCCCCGCCGAACCTTCCGCGGCGAAACGGCTGTGGTCCGTACGCCACCGCCCACGGCCCCGGCCAGCCCTCGCCTCAGCCGGCACTTCGCACTCTGCGCGCCGGACGCTACCCGGCGGGCTCGTACGCCACGGACTCCAGCGGACAGCCGCCGGCGACGTCCCGCAGGGCCGCGAGTTCACCGTCGTCGACGGTGAGATTCCAGCGCAGCTTCGTACCCACCCACTGTGCGGCGTACGTGCAACGCACCGCGGCGTCGGGGGCGGGCGGCATCCAGTCGGCCGGGTCCTTGTCGCTCTTGCTGCGGTTGGATCTGCCAGTGACGGCCACCAGGGACGTCTCCGCGCCCTGGTCGTTCGCGTAGGCCTCGCGGCGCTGCGCCGTCCAGGCGGAGGCACCCGAGTCCCAGGCTTCCGCCAGGGGCACCATGTGGTCGATGTCCAGGCCGGACGCGGAGGTCACCCAGGTCGCGTCGTAATAGGACCACCAGCGGCCGCCCGTCAGCCGGCAGGCGGGGCCGATCTCAGGGGCGTCGACGGCCTCGGAGATCAGCACCTCGCTGCGGGTACTGCAGCCGTCGGAAGGATTCCGGCCGGCGTTCCAGTGCTTGAAGGACGTGCGCTGATATCCCTCCCGCGACTCGGTGCCTACAGTCAGGCGCTCGACGGCCGCGGCGAGCGGAACGCTCTGCGCGGCGTGGGCCGGCGGGGCGGCCGCGTACGGCAGGACGATGAGGGCGGCGGCCGCGAGGCCCCGCAGAGCAGACTTGATCAAATGCTGTTGATAGCGACCCACCGACCACTCTGTGCGGTAACTGCCCTGCAGGTCACCCGTGTGAGGAGAACAGTCGTACCGGAGAAACGAACCTGCGCGGAAAGCGGGGTGGTGCCGGGCTCTCGCGGGGTGCATCGCAGTCCGGGTAGAGCACCTCGGATGCGCCGTGCTCCCCCGCCGCCCATGGTCGGCGGTCAGATATGCCAGGAGCGGATCCGGCCGGCCGCGTCGTACCCGTCGGCGTGGCCGGGCGTCGATGTCGCGGGCAAGATCGATCAGTGCACCCGATGGCTGCCGGACGCGTCGTCGACATGGACGACCTCTTCCTCATTCCACCTGTGGCTTTTCGGGAGCCTTGGCCGGTCCCGGCCGACCAGTCGGCCACCAGGAGTGAGTAGCTGGTGGCCGATGGCTGTGTTGGCTTCAGCGCGCGGCGTAGCCGAACGCGGTTCCCGTCGTGGGTAGGCCGCCGGCTCCGGGTTGGTAGGTGGTCACCGTTCCGTCGGTGCCGCCGGGAATGACATTGCCGATCGGCAGGGCATGCAGGGCGCCGTAGGCGCTGGGCCCGTAAGGCATGCCGGCGTACAGGCGAGTGCCGGTGAAGTGGATGCTCTGGCCCACGCGCTGGCCGGCTTTGGGAGTGCCGGGAATGCCGTCGCCGTCTCCGGCTTCGAGCCACAGGTCGCTGTCGCCCGCCGCGCCCAGCATCGAGAAGCTGTGGATCGCCCCGGCCGCGGCCTCCGTACCGATGGCCTCACCAGGGGTTCCGACGGCGAGGAGCAGGGTGGTAGCGGTGGCTACTTCGCGCGGCGCAGTGTTGATCGCTGTCAGGCTCTCTCCCATCCGGTCACCGGTCTCCGAGGTGCCCACGACTGTGTCGTCCGCTTCGCCCTGGCGGAGTTCACGCAGGTAGCTCCAGGTGCTGTCGGCGTTGACCCGTACCAGGATGGCGCGGCCTGCTTCCCCTGCGTCGGCACCGCCAGCGGTGGTGGTCTCGCCCGGTGAACCGATCGCCAGCATGGAGGTGTTGCTACCGGTCGTGGTGGAGGAGCGGTAGGCGGTCATGGCCAGGGCGGCCCCGAACTCGTCGCCCGCCTCGGCGGCACCGGTGACTGCGCTGTTGTCCTGGTCTAGACCGCCGATGGAGGTGGGCCGGCCGTCCGCGTCCAGGGTGTGGCTGAACAGGGCCACCGTGCCGGATTCGGTCGCGGTGCCAATGGCTTCGCCGGGCGCGCCGATGGCGAAGAAGTTTCCGTCGCCCGCGACGGCGGCACCGAACTTGTCGCCGGCCTCGGCCACCCCCGGCACTGAGGTGGGAAGGTCCTGGTGGAGGGTGCGGCTGGTGTCGCCGTAGACGTAGAAGACCATGCCGGCCCCGGCCTCGGTGCCGACGGACTCGCCCGGTACACCGATGAGGATCCACGGGCGGCCTGCGGCTGTGGTGCCGGCCGTGAGGGCCTGGCCCATGCGGTCACCGGCCTCGGAGGTCGAGGCGAGGATCGCGCCGGTGCCCGCGCCCTGCTCCAGGTTCTTGCTCTTGACCGCTCCGGTTCCCAGTCCGCTGGGGCCGCCGAAGAGTACGTGGACCATGCCCGCGTTCGGGACGTCGGCCAGTGCCTCTCCCGGGCTGGCGACCACCAGGTCGGTGTATCCGTCCTGGTTGTAATCGACGGTGGCCAGCGCCTCGCCGAAGCCGTCGTTCGCCTCGGCTCCGCCGGACACCCAGTCCAGGTCCTGGTCGATCTGAGCGGTGCCCTTGCCGCCGTACACGACCCGTACCAGGCCGGCGCCGGCATCCCCGCCGACGCTCGCCTTCGGATCGGCGATGGCGATGTCTTCGACGCCGTCACCGTTGAAGTCGGTGATCGCTGTGGCGCGGACCTTAGTGTCGATCCAGGACTTCAGGTCGTCGACACGGGCGGTGATACCTGCGGTACTGGTCTGAGTGGCGTCGGTGCCGAGACAACCGCCCTGGAATGACTGGCTGTTGAGGGCGATCAGCTGAGCCGTGGAGCCGGTACCGCGAAGGACGGGGCCGCCGGAGTCGCCCAGGCATGCGGCGGCGTCCTTGCCGGTGACGGCCGCCGTGGTAGCGGCGGCCGAGTTGACGGTGTAGGTGCCGGTGTGCAGGCTCAGCGGCGCCCACTCATCAGCGGTACGGCCGTAGCCCGCGAACTTCAGTTCCTCGCCGGCGGTGGGTGCGGTGCTGGCCAGGGTGGCCGGCGCGACGTTGGTGACTGGCTGGTTCAGGCGGGCCAGGACCACATCGCGGTCGGTGCGCGGCACCAGCTCGACTACCTGGCGTACGGCGCCGGAGCTGCTGCTCAGATTGGTGCGGCCGATGGTGGCGGTGACCGGCTTCTTGGGCGCGCCGGCGTCGACGGCAAGGCTGGTCGCCGGGTCCGCGGCGAAACAGCTGGCGGCGGTGAGTAGCCATTCGGTGTCGACCAGAACGCCGGAGCAGCCCTGGTCGTGACTGCCGATGGTCAGCTGTGCGGTGTAGGCGTGGGTGGTGTCGGCGGCGGCGGAAGCCGGGCCGGTTACGGCGGCGGCCGGAACAGCGCTCAGCATGAGCGGTGCGGCGGCCATGGACGCGGCGAGCGCGACGCTGCGGGATCGTCTGGTGAGTCTCATGGGTGTGCGAGGTTCCTTGCTGGACGCGGACTTGGACGATAGGCATGCGGTGCTGAACAGGGCAGTTGCGGGAATCTGCACCCGCACGCGGCTACTTCGTCGTCCGGATCTCCACGAGCATGTGCTCCCGGCCTTCTGTGTCCGCGGCCTCACCCACAGGTGTCCAGGTGTTCTTGTCGATCTCGTAGGTCTTCTCCTCGGCGCCGACGGTCATGTCGACGGTGGTGGAGTAGTCGTTGCCTTTCACCGAGTAGACGGAAGGGATCTCCAGGGTCAGCCAGCCCTCGTTGCCGACGACCTTGAAGCAGATCTTGCTGGTGTTGTTGCGTGCCAGGAGCTCCAGCTGCCCCGTGCCGGCCGCGCAGTCAGCGAGGGTGATGTGTCCGTCGCCGCGCTTGAGGACGAGGTTCTTCTCCGCCAGGATTTTGTCGGCCTGCGGGTAGTTGTAGTCCTCGACGGCGTAGCCGGGAGTGCCGTCCGCGACAAGCCCGGGTGATGCCGATGTCTCATGGGCGGGCGAGCCGAGGAGGCCGGTGGTCATCGCGAGGATTGTGAGAGCGCCGGTTGCCACAGTGCCGAAAATTCTTGCCGCAAGTCCAATTCTTCGCTGTCGCGGTGTCATTGTGCTGCGCTTCCTCATTGCATTCCTCAGCTCGAATAAAATCACAGGCATACAGGACAGGATTGAGTGTTCAAAGGCTCTTATCGTCGTCCTGAAGCGCCCCGCCCGGCCACCCTGGGGACAGGCTTGACGACGCGTCATCACCGTGGGTTCCGTCATGGCAACACGAAGTAGACCCTTGGTCTACCGCTTTTACCTGCCCAAACGGGGCATTGAATACATGCTTGGTGTGACCTTCGCCATCTCGCGAAAAGGTTGTATGGATGATTGTGAGGGTCATGTAAAGGCATGCATTGTGGCCGAGTTGCCCTGCCCGGCCCACAACGCTGGTTTTAAGGCTGCGAGTTGATAGGGTCACTGCAATTCAGTGATGCCCCCGCACGTATTTCCGTGGCTTGCCCTGTCGGCGCGATTGCGGCGGGCCTCACTCCGCTGCCTCGATAAGGAATTTCCCATGCAGACAACGTTCTGGAGCAGACGCCGCGTACTCGGCTCTCTCGCGGCCGCTGCCGCCGTAGCGGCCACACCCTCGGCCCTGATACCGGCCACCGCCGCTGCCACCGAAAGCGCCGTGCCCGAACCGGTGCCGCTGCCGGACACCGAGCGCGCCAAGGTTGTCAGGGCGTGGCTGACCGGAGGCAAGGGCGTCAAAGCCGCCGCCGCCCAGGCCCTCTACGGGACAGATGCCGACATCCAGACGTTCCTCGTTGAGACGCTGCCCAAGCAGACCGTGGAAGACAACCGGGTCGCGATCGTTCGCAGCTTGGACCGTGCGGGCAAGGGCCTGCGCCGGGAGGCCGTCGCCGCCCTCGAGAACGGCGACACCGCGATCGCCGCGTTCCTGAAAGACGGCTTCAAACCCGCCATCATCGAAGACCTCCAGGTCGCCACCACCGTCGTCTCGGCCACCGGCGACAAGGCGGTGGTGCGCGACGCCAACACCGCCCTCGACACCGGCACCGCGCCGACACTCACCGCCTTCCTCACCGACAAGCAGTACGACGCACGCCTGGAGGACACCCAGGTCCAGATCAGCGCCATGCTGCTGACCGCCGGCGCGGAGGTGCGGAAGTACGCGAACCGTGCGCTCAGCGGCACCGCGACCGATGTGGAGTGGTTCATCGAGACCGGTCAGCACATCGCGCGTGCCCGCGACCAGGAGTCGGCGACCATCGAGGAACTGGTGGCCGTCGTCGAGCGCGAGGGCAAGCGCGCCGAACGCGAGACCAACCTGGCCGTGGAGGCCTCCGCACGCGCCGAAACCGCCGCCGGAAAAGCCAAGGAGGCCGCCCAGAAAGCCGCCGCCGAGGCATCCGCCGCCCAGAGCGATGTGCAGAAGTCAGCGGCCGCGGCCCGCAAAGCGTCGAGCGCGGCAAAGGGCGCGGCAGACGCCGCACGCAACGCCATCAACGCCTCCAACGCCGCGGTGAAGGCATCCCGCCGCGCCTCCTGGGCAGCCGCCGGCGCCGCACAGGCCGCCTCGAAGGCAGGCAGCGCCGCAGCCTACGCCTACAGCGCAGCGATAGCCGCCTCCAAGGACGCGAACAAGACACAGATCGCCAAGGACGCTGCGGTCGCCGCGAAGAACGCCGCCGACAAGGCCCGTACCGCTGCCAAGGCCGCCGACAAGGCGGCCATCGCCGGCGACCAGGCGGCGACCGCCGGCAAGGCGGCCGCCTCCGCCGCACGCAACTCGGCCGCCGCCGCCACCGCCGCCGCACAGGCCGCCGCCTCGGCGGGTGCCGCCAAGGCCGAGGCCGACGAGGCGAAGCGCCAGGCCGCCATCGCCACCAGCGCCGCCAACCGCGCTACCAACGCAGCCTCCGCCGCCCAGTCCCTGGCGTCCGCCGCCGCGGCGGCGGCACGCACCGCGCGCGACGCCGCCAACTCCGCAGCCGACCACGCCGACAAGGCGGCAGCCGCCGCCGAGGAGGCCGTGAAGTACGCAGGCCAGGCCATCGACTACGCCAACAAGTCGACCGCACACTCCGATCAGGCCGTGAAAGCCGCGAACGTTGCCACCCAGGCCGTGTCCGACGCCATCGAGGTGGAGAAGAACGCGCGCGCCGCCGAGGCCCAGACCCTGGAGCAGGACAAGCAGCAGGCGATCGAGGAGGCACAGCTACTCGCCTCCATCGAGACGACCGAACTGGCCGACGTCCGCGACAAGCGGCTCCTTGCGGACCGCACCACGCAGGAGACCAAGGACCGGATCGCCCAGGCCGAGCAGGCCCTGTACTCCGGTGATCTGGGTCTCGCTGCGCCCCTGGGGCGCAAGGCCGCTATCGCCCTGCTTGATGCCAGGGGCGCCTGGACCCGGCAGGCCGCCCAGCACGCGCTCGCCGGCTCCGACGACGACGTCTACGCCTGGATCGACATCGACCGGAGCGTCGCCCAGAGCCAGGACGACCGTGAGACCGCACTCCACGTGGCGACCATCGCCGCACCGAAGGTCGCCGAGGCCGCCGCGCTCGCCCTGGAGAGCTCTGACATCGCGGCCGTCGGCGACTTCCTCACCAGCGGGATGAAGAGAGCCTCGGACGAGGAACTGCGGGTGGCAATCAACAAGATCATCGCCGATGAGGGCGCGGGCAAGGCCGTCAAGGCCGCCGGCAACAAGGCGCTCGACATCAACACCACCGAATCGCTCAACTACTTCTTCGACCACGACTACCCGCTGGCGGTCTACGAGGACGACCGGGTCCGCGCCAACGAGCTCCTCACCACCGGCGGCGCCTTCACCAAGGCGTACGCGGAGGTCGCCCTCGAGGGCCCGGCGTGGATGCTCCGCAACTTCATCACCCTGGTCCAGTTCCGTACGGCCCAGTTCGACCACGACACCGCCACCCACGTCGCCGCGATCCGCGGCGCCATCGCGGCAGCAGCGAAGATCGCCGAGAAGGCGCAGGAGGACGCCGCGCTGGCGACCAAGGCCTCCTACGACGCCCGTAACGACGCCGCCAAGGCCCAGGAATGGGCGGACAAGGCGATCGCCTCCGCCGCCAAGGCCGAAAACTTCGCCGACGAGGCGCGCCGGAACGCGGACGCCGCCGACAAGTCGGCCGCCGATGCCCAGGCCTCCGCCAACACCGCGAAGTCGGCCGCCGCGACCGCCCGCGGCGCGGCCCGCTCAGCGAACTACTCCGCCAACAAGGCGATGGACTCGGCGCGCGCCGCTCTCAAGTCCTCCGCCGCGGCCCAGACGTCGGCTGCCGCAGCCCGTGCCGCCAAACTTGCCGCGCAGGCGGACGCCACAGCGGCCGCCGCCGCCTACTCCGAGGCCCAGCGGATCACCGCCGAGAAGCACGCCGCCGAGGTGATCGCCAAAGCCAGGGAGGCCGCAGCCAAGGCCAAGGCCGACCGTGACGCCAAACTCGACCCGGCCGGCAACGGCAAGAACGACCAGGTCAACCCCAACGGCACCAAGGACCCCGCCAACTCCGACGAATGGTGGAACGACGCCCAGTTCTACGCCGACGCGGCCAACGCGGTCAGCATCGGCGCCGCTTTCCTCGCAGCCGGCTGCACCCTCGCCGCCTTCGTCTTCCCGCCGGCCCTCGCCGCAGCCGGCTTCTTCGCCACCCTCGCCACCGGCGCGGGCGCCCTCGGCTCCCTCTTCACCGGCATCGAACACGGCTTCACCAGCGGCGAGTTCTTCACCTCCGCCGCCGGCACCGGCCTGAGCCTGGTCACCTTCGGCCAGTCCAAGTGGCTGGGCGCAGCCGACAAAGCCGCTGGCGGCAAGCTCATCAAGCCCGTCGTAGACAAGATCACGGACGTCGCCGAGGACAAGGTCTCCAGCATCACTAAGAGCCTCGTCGACCTGGTCGCCTGATACGCCCCCCACCCCCATCCCCATGAACAACGTGAAGCTCGAAGCAGGAGACACACTGTGAGAAAACCATCCAGACCGGCGCTGCTGATGGCAGCCCTCCTCGCCGTCACCGCGACCGGCACCACCGGAGCCGGCATCAGCCAGGCCACACCGGCCGCCACCACCATCGCCACACCGGCGGCCACCACCGCGGCGACAACCTCCGCCGAAACACTCACACAGAGCGCCGCCTTTACCGCAGACACAACCTGTACCACGATCCCCACCGAGAACCGCACGGACGCGGGCGGCGCGGTCAAAGCGTGCACACGTGTACAGCCCGTATCCGCTGAGAAGAGCGGCGCCACGAGCCGTCAGCCTGCCGCACCCTCCCCGCCCGCCGCCGGCATCACCGCCGCTGCCGCCGACGACCCGTCCGGTGACGGCACCACCTCGGAGTTCGAGCCGGACGCCGATGATCCGGAGCCGCCCGAGCCCTCCTGCGCAGTCGCCAACGAGGGCCAGTGGACCTGGAGCCGCACCGGCGGCATGTGCCTGCGTGGCGTCATCGTCAAGTACACGCTCTACAACGCGCAAAGCGTCCCCATCGGCACCGGCGACATCGAGGTGAACTCCACCCTCGCCACCTCCTACAAGACCCTCGACCTCAAAGAAACGATCACCGCCAAACTGATCAACGTCTCCGGTGACGTGAAGAGCCTCACGGTGCGCATGAAGGTCAGCTGCGGAGCCGGCTGCAAGACCGTCACCCAGCAGCCCTGGTTCGCCACCACCCTGGTGCCGCAACAGCAGGTCTCGGGTTCCACCAAGTACAGCGGCGACTCCTTCGCCACCGACACGACCCGCTCCTCCTTCCGCACCAGCTACGCGATGTACGTGACGATGCCCGGCGCCACCCCGATCGACGAGAACGCCTCCTGGTCCAGCCCCGCAGACGGCGAGATCCGCTGCGACAAGGAACAGCCCCGGCTACGCGGCTGCGTCATCCCCACCGACGACCTTCCGGTACTGAGCTACTCCCGCTCCCACGAGAAGTACGGGATCGTCGTCCCCATCTACGAAGAGATCATGCAGCGGCGGGGCACCAACATCCTGCACGCCGTCGACCAGGACCAGGCGAACACCAACCGCGCCGCGACCTGCACGCCCTTCACCAACATCCACCCGAACACGAGCGGCGCGGACAGCTGCGACGAGTTCCCGATGGCCAGCACCAAGGAGGGCGGCCAGGACGGAAGCCTGTGCGCCGAACTGACCCCGCAGGTCGTGAACAACGTCTGGTCCGCCCCGGCAACCTGGCCGGACCGTCCGACCACAGGCACCGAAACCTGCCTGCGGCTGCACATCAGCCAGCGGGCCAACAGCTCGGCGGGCGGTGTCCTCGGCTCACTCCGCAAGTACCAGCGCCTGGTGAACAACGACCCCTTCCGTATCGAGTTCACGGCCTGAACAGGCATCATGATCTGGTCTCCGCACCGCCCGTGACGGGCGGTGCGGAGACCAGCGGCACGCAGCGGCACGAATCACGGAGGCGGAACATGCCAGCAAACGATGACGCACCCTCGCTCGACTGGGCGACAGCCTGGATGTGCGTCACCTTTACCCGGGACCTGACCGCCGAGGAGGTGTTCACCCGGTACGGGGCCGACCCGTCCCGCTCCCGTCTCCTCGACGCGGACCAGGCGTCGGAACTGCCCACCGGCCAACTTGCCGACGGAGCGGTCTCACTGCTGCGGTCCGGCAGCCTCGGCGACTGGACCTTCTGCATCGAGGAGGACGGCGTCATCGGCTCCTGGGCCGAACCGCTCGCAGCCCTGTCCCGGGGCACCGAGACGTACAGCGTGCTGACCACCGAAGGCCTTGACGTCTTCCAGCACTGGCGCGACGGCGAATGCGTCGAGAACTTCGAGCCGGGCATGCCAGGCACCGGGCCCACCGGCCCCTGGCGGGACCGTGTCGAGACGGCACTCGCCGCACACGAGGGCGAAAGCGCCGGAATGGCACCAGTGGTGGCTCTCGTACTTGACCACCTCGGCATCAGCCTGGACGACGACGCCGTCGCCGGCCCCTGGCTCAGTCTGACCCTCTCTGAAGACGACGCACCGTCGGCCCCGCGCGGCCACACCTACGCGGGTGAGGGCCCCGTCCCACCCCAGTCTCCAACCGGGAACTGAGCACGATGCAGGCCGCATACAACTGTGTCTCGGAACTCGTATTTGAACCCCTCTCACGGGGCTGCTGAAGCTTGAGGACGAGCATCGGGTGCGCAGTGTGGCCCACATGGCTCCCTACGTGCGCCAACGCATGGCTGACCGTATTGCCGCAGAGACCGACGTTCACTGACACCCGCAGGTCATGAGCGACCTTGGTCCGGTACGGACTCCAGTCAGAACGGGCGGTGGGGCCCGAAGGCAGCCGGGGCCGTTCTTCGCATCGCCGCTCATTCCATAGCCCCTGGGCGGTGAGGATCGTGCGAAGCGCGCGTGGTGTACCTCGCGTCCTGCTGCGTGCGCCACACCTCGCCTACTGCGTCGTTGGAATGGTGCTGGCCAGGTGACCCGAACTGCGGCGCCCGCCGGACCGGGCCCCAGCGCGAGGCGGCACGGCGCGGCTGGGTGACGGTGCCCGACACGCACCAAGTCGGCCAGAGCGAAGGCACTCCTTAGTAGCAGCTCGCGCTGCCTGTCTACAGGTGGGGCCAACCGTGCGGTTCGGAGGTCCTCCTGAAGTCAGGCTGCTTCGGCGCGGGCGTTTCCCAGACGTTGTCCGCGTACTCCGTTGGTTATACGGGCCAGTTGGGCAGACTGCTGAACGGACAGAGCCGTCTCGTACGCCAGACATCTGGCACGGAAGCGGGGAAAACGTGATCGTCAGGCGCTTCGCGGACAAGGACGATGAACTGGCGCGGCACCTTGTCCGGCGCCTCAACGCACCGCTCGACTGGCCGGAGGGCGCAGGACTGAACACCGGACAGGTTGCGGAGATCGCCTCTGCGGCAGCCTGCGACGTCTCCTACAACCAGGCGGCCAACGGCCATCTGGCTAACCTCTTCGCCGCACTTCCCCTGCCAGGTACGCCCGAGGGCCGCGATTTCTGGCATGCCCTGGGACAGGCGGGAGGGGATGCCGCTCTCTACATCGACCCCGCCAACGCGGGTGGTCCATTCTTCGACCGCCTGATCGAAGGCAACGAAGCGGGCATCACCGACCGCGTACTCAGCTTCCTGGGAGAACTCTCCGACCAGCAACGCGAGGCTGTAGCCGACGTGATCGGGAGCGCACTGGCGCGTGGCACGTTCACCCAAGCCAGCCCTCGGTACATCGGGCGGTTGTGGCTGCGCGATGCAGAGACCACCGCCTGGCATGTCCTGCTCGCCAGTCGCCTGACCTACGAGACAGACGACGACCGCCAGCAGTTCCTCGAAGCGTGGGGCAACGCCTGAGCGCACTGATCGTCCTGGGCGCTGCGGGTGCGCCAGTCCAGGACCTGCGCGCGGGTCAGGCCCTCGAGGACCAGCCCCCGGTCGTTGCCGAGGTCGGCGACCTCCTGCTCCGAAGCAGGAACGCCGGCGGCCGTGCGCGGTGAGGGCAGCACGACCGCAGCCGCTGGCGCGGTCACTACATCGTCAGCCGGCTGCGCGGCTGCGGCTTCGACTCGGGCCTGAGCTGCGGCGGCCTGGCGGGCCCGGACCTGCTCCCACTCGTACGCCTTCGCTCACGCCCTGGTGCAGCTGCTTCTCGGTGGCCGCGCGGCGCTCTTCCTGCTTCTCCATGCAGCGCGTGCAATCCTGCCCCGGAGTCGAGCAGCACCCGGTCGTCGCACCACACGTCGCCACACCGCTGACGCTGGGGCAGGGCCAGGCCCATCAGCCACCCCACCGCGGGGCCTTCACAGTTCTCGCTGATCGACGACCGGGACTTCTTCGGCTGTTCCCCGCAAAGCGGGCCGTCCTCGCCGTCGATCAGACGCAGCCTGTCGACAGCAACAGTGTCCACGGCCTGGCCCCCGCACTCACGCGCGGTCCAGCAGACTACCGGACCCACTACGGCTTTCGCGCGTCTCAGCGTCCAACGGCTCACCGCACTCACCGCACTCACCGCACTCACCGCACTCACCGCACTCACCAGAGCAACGAGTTCGAGGCGCGCGGGCGTTACAAGTGCTATTCGACGTAAAGCTCAGCGACCTCCGGCAGGCGAGAGAGGACGCCGGGGGCTGGCTGAGGGAGTTCGACCGTCAGGCGTCAAGGGACGCATGGTGCCGGTGCCAGAACGCCGCTGGTCATGGCCATCCCCACAGGTATTCGTAAAGGTAGTCACATGCGTATACTTGCAGCATGGCTGATACCACCGTGAAGATCGACACAGAGACCCGGGACCGGTTCGCCGCGATCGCCGCCGCCCGCAAGACGAGTGTGCGCGCCCTGCTCGCGGATCTGGCCGTTGAACAGGAGAACCAGCTCAAGCTGGGGGTCGCGACGGACGCGTTCCGTGAAGCCATCTCCCAGCCGGGCCTGGCCGAGGCGTTCGACCGTGACTTCGGCGGTCTGCCGCAGGCCTCGCGTACCACGCACCGGGCGGCCTGACCCGTGGACCTGTACATCGACATCCGCTGGCTCCTGGACCGACAGGAAGAACTGCTCGGCAAGGAGCTCGCCGTCCTGGACTACTCCGCGCTCGTGGCCGCTGTGGCCCGACACCGGGTCAACACCCCCCAACTGACGGAAGGTTCCCCGGACGCGTACTGGCGGGCAGCCGCACTCATGGAACAGCTCGTGCTGCTGCGCCCCCTGCCGGCCCGCAACGAGTTCTTCGCCTACGGCGTGGCCGTCGCCTATCTCAAAGCATCCGGGGAAACGGTGGACACGGCCGCCTACGAGCCCTGGCGCGACCTGATCGCCGACATCCGCGCACTGCGCCTGACCGTGTACGACATCGCCGACCGGCTGCGCTCCCTGAGACCGCCCGCCTGAGCGTCAACCGGTACCTTTCGCCGGCGTCAGCGAAAATCCGGCCTCACGACCCTGGGATCCGCCCCCAGCTAGATCGACAGCAACCCGTGGCCACGCCCTTACGTGCAGGCGCCTCCAACTGGGTTCTGAGGAATGAAACCGATCGCCGATTGTTGAATGTGGCATGAAAAAGATCGGGTTCCTTTCCTTCGGACACTGGACGCCATCGCCGCACTCTCAGACGCGCTCAGCGGCGGACTCCCTGCTCCAAGCGATCGACCTCGCCGTCGCCGCGGAGGAACTGGGCGCCGACGGCGCCTACTTCCGGGTGCACCACTTCGCCCGGCAGCACGCCTCACCGTTCCCACTGCTCGCGGCCATCGGAGCGCGCACCAGCCGGATCGAGATCGGCACCGGTGTGATCGACATGCGCTACGAGAACCCGCTCTACATGGCCGAGGACGCAGGCGCGGCCGACCTCATCTCCGGCGGCCGACTCCAGCTCGGCCTCAGCCGGGGATCCCCGGAGCAGGTCATCGACGGCTGGCGGCACTTCGGCCACACGCCCCCTCAGGACGGGACCGACGCCGACATGGCACGCGAGCACACCGAGCGGCTGCTCGAGGTCCTCACCGGCGAGGGCTTCGCACAGCCCAACCCCAGACCGATGTTCGCCAACCCGCCGGGACTGCTGCGCATCGAGCCGCACTCCGAAGGACTGCGGGAGCGTATCTGGTGGGGATCCGGCTCGAACGCCACCGCAGTCTGGGCAGCCGGACTCGGGATGAACCTGCAGAGCTCCACCCTCAAGGACGACGAGAGCGGCGAGCCCCTTCACGTCCAGCAGCGCAAGCAGATCGAGGCATACCGCGAGGCGTGGCGGGCCGCGGGCCACACCCGTGAGCCGAGGGTCTCGGTCAGTCGCAGCATCTTTGCGCTCACCGACGACCGGGACCGCGCCTACTTCGGCCGGGAGGGCAATTCCAAGGACCAGATCGGCTACATCGACGCCCAGACACGCAGCATCTTCGGCCGTTCCTACGCCGCCGAACCCGATGTCCTCGTCAAACAACTCGTCGAGGACGAGGCCGTCGCCGCCGCCGACACTCTGCTGCTCACCGTGCCCAACCAGCTGGGCGTCGAGTACAACGCACATGTCATCGAAAGCATTCTGACCCATGTCGCTCCCGAACTCGGGTGGCGCTGACAGCGCGGCCTTGAAATGCACCCTTCCTGCGGTGCGACTGGTCGCGACGATAGGCGGTGCTGCAGGCCGATCCAGCCGACGAGATGCACGTCGTCCGACCGTCCCCATTCCGGTGAGCAAGTCCCGTCTCTGACTGCGCAGATCGCACGGGCGAGAACCGGGTGGCGGGACAGCGATATGGGTGCGTAACCGGTTGGACGGGCTGTGGTACGACGACGACTTCGCCGACGGGAAGGTCTCGGCGCGAAGCGCCTCTCGCACGGTGCCTGGATTCGCCTCTTGCCGCTGCTGCGGATCACCGGGAGTGTGGGGGTGTGATCATTCCCTTTGCCCATGATGGTGCGGCGGGAGCCGTAACGGTGGCCGTTGACCTCGTTGATGATCCAAAAATGGTTGGCAAGCTGCCGGGGACGCGTGGGTTCCCCTGCTGCAGCGCCAGTGTCGAGCATCCGGTCCAGGGTTACCGTGCAATGTTCGGCTGGGTCCAGCTGGTCCGGTCAACAGACAGCCCCTCGAACGGGAGGTCCTTCGAGATGGACCCGTTCTTCCTGTTCGAGGACACGTCTTCCCCTTATGCCTTCTTCGGCGTCAAGCCCATGCTGTTCGACGCACCATCACGGGTTGAGCGTAAGCCGCTGGCGTGGCTCGCCCACAGCTTCCTGGCCCGGACTCCATTTGAGGAGACCGAACGGCATGTCGTGCCGTTGACCGGCTTCTCCTGGGGCTTCGACATCGACGACACCGGCCGGATCACCCCACGGGCCGTGCGCGCATTGGCACCCGGCGACTGGGACACGCACCGTCCTCTCCTGCACAAGTGTCATCCCGACTGGTTCTTCGATCGGTGGTAGCCGACCAGGGTCACCGAACGCTGTCCAGCCGGATGCGGTGCACGTACCAGCAGCGGATCAGTGTCTACCGGGCGAGTGGCGGGATCACGAACGCTGGGCCGTCACAGCCGAGGCTGCACCGCCAATCGGCGACCTTTTTTGTCAAGGACCCCGTCAGGACCCTGTGCCTCCCACTAAAGTGGCGCGCCTGCGCGAAGTGTTCCAGGCACCGGAGCTACACACGCTTCGCCTGCTGTGGTCGTGTGTCATTGCAGCCCGGCGAACATGTAAACTTCCCCCCAAAGGGGACATTGCTCTTCTTGTGGACATAGGTGTATGCCCGCCTCGTGCGGGTTCTAGGGATGGGCGCGTAATGAACGGCTCGTGGTCGTGGCAGAGGTCGTCGTTCAGCGACGCCTCAGGCAACCAATGCGTGGAGGTCGCTCGCACTTCACTCGGCGTCATGGTACGTGACTCCAAAGACATCGCCGCGGGTCGACTTGCCTTCGGTGCCGCCGCGTGGAGCCACTTCACTGCCTTGGCCGACGTCTCGGACAACACGCCCACGAGCGGATGACCTCCGCCTGAAACGCTTGTGCAATGCGCCGCGCCCTCACCTTTTTGACCAACAGGTGAGGGCGCGGCGCATTGTGTTCAGTGACCGGGTGTCCCCAGTCGACCGGCGAGAGCCAGCCCTGCTGTGGCGATGGCTCCGGCCGCCGCCTTGCCGGCGTCGTCAGGGACCAGAATCAGTATGAAGATGGCTGCAGCCAGTGACGCGACCGCCACGATCACGGCGACCACAGCATTAGCGCGTGGCAGAACGGGAATGCTTCGCTTCGGTTCTTCCGCCGCAGCGCGTTTGACGTCCTTTGGCATGGTGTACTCCAGATGGCCCGGGGCTTGAAACGTGCTTGGCGCGGTTCGCTTGCAGACGAACGGCCCTTCCGAGATGGCGATTCCCGCGGCTCCGCGTGATCACTCATTGGCCCCTGACCTTCAAAGTCCATGCTCTGTGCAGTCGTTGAGATCTCCAATGCATCGGATCGACATCACACAGTTTGCGATCCGGCCAGACGCTAGCTAGCAGATTGATGGTTTATCCGGACGCCCTGGTGAGCACACCCTGGGTAAGAGCGATTGAATCCGGGCAGTTCTGCATCGCTTCACCAGCGACGATTGCGAACTCGGCTTGGATGCGCAACCGTTCTCCATACGCTGGTGTCCGGTGGCCCGGGCGATCAGCATGGGGCGCATCCCGTTGCAGCGGGCTCGCCCCGCTGTGGCTTCGCCTGTGCGGAGCCACAGTCATGTTTGCGGCAATGTGACTCCGTGCGCCCCACCGTGCTTCTGTGCGCCCCCGCTGGCAGTCAGCCACGAGGGACGGTGCTCAGCCCTTTCCTGCCATGCGCAGCAGAAGCCGGGCGGGCCGACCGCGCTGTGTGAAGAGGCAGCGCCACAGCTCAGTCCTCGGAGGGCGGATCGATGCGGAAGTCGTGAGGTTGCGTCTCAAGGTGTTCAGCTATCTGCAGCAGCATCCGGGGGATCTGCTCGCCCTTGATCGCTCTCTCCTCCAGGCCCCAGAAGAGCTCCAGGTAGCCGACGAAGCTCTCCGTCTCCGTGCTCACGGTGGCCGTGCCTCGAAGATTCTCGAGATACACGAACGGCGGCATCTCCTCTTCCTCGAACTCGAAGAGGGTGAAGGGGCCCTGCGATGCAGCATGCGCGCCACTGCTGAACGGAAAGATCATGATTTTGCGGCGAGGATGGGCAGCCAGCTCGGCAAGTCTGCGCAGCTGCCCCTTCATGGTCCCCGGACCGCCGACCTGCCGGCGGATCACCGACTCGTCCAGAATGAAATACGCCTCCGCCTCGTCCCGTTCGAGCGCTTCCTGGCGCAGCATCCGCGCCTCGAGCATGCGCTGCCGCTGTGGTTCGGAGAAGCGCGTCGGGGTGTAGGCGCGGATGATGGCCATCGCGTACTCCTCCGTCTGGAGGAGCCCGGGCATGACCAGGGGCTGGAAGCTGCGGGTCACGAAAGCAGAGGACTCCATCGCGAGAAAGCCGAGGAAGTCCTTGTCGTAGATGTCCCGATACTCGGTGAAGGGCATCTTCCGGCTCCCCCGAGCCAGGTTCAGCAGCTCCTCCACGGTGTCATCATCTCTCACCCCGAAGAGAGCCAGCAGAGGTCGCAGGTCATTGACGGAGATTCCGACCTCGCCGGCTTCTATGCGCAGCAGCTTGCTCGGGGACCACTCCATGCGCTCCGCAACCTGACGTTGCGTCAGATTTGCAGCAATTCGCAGTTTCCGCAACCACGTGCGAAGCCGCAGCCGCTGTATCGCGGGGCTTCCGCTGCTCGGCGTCGCCATACGTCCCCCAATCTGCAATACAGCCGATTGTCGCATCACCACCTGGCATTAAGCAGACCTGAACAGCGCATAAAGCAAGCCGTCTTTATGCACGTCGCCAACCCGGACCGTAGCGTTTCAGCTGCCCCGCCTTCACCACAGACCTCCTGCGGCTCGCAATCCATCCGCAGGTGTTGGCGGAACCGATGAGAAGGCCGCCCGGGAACCGCCCCGTGATCGAACCCGGAAACCGAGAAACGGCTCACTTCGGACATCATCGTGGGTGGCGTCTGTGCTAGTCGATTGCGCTCGGTTGCGGCGAGGACCGGTGCACTGGAAGGAGAGTCTCCGTAGTTGCTGTGTTTCCGATAGCGATAGGTATACGTCGATCAACAGCCCCGACTGCGATCTCGGCGGCGCTTGGCACATACGAGCTCGCAGCACGATCTTGTTGAAGCGTCCTGGCGGCTCGGCGGACGCCGGCCATGCGCCGCCTGGCATGAAAGGAAGCGACATTAGATGGCGCGCGCGGTGGCAGCCGAAGAATCACAGTTCCCAGTTCTGCGGGGTTTCACATGCGGAACCGGCGATACAACTGTCCCCGCTGCGCGCCGGTTGCACACTGCCTGTTGAGGGGCAACCCCCGCTCGGCTTCGGACGACGACAGGAGAACCTGTGCTGGTACACCCCCCACCGATCGACAGGTTCCTCAGGTCCCTGCTCTCGGCGTCCGAAAGCTGCGGATTTCTCGGTGCCGTAGCACTGCTCGCACGCGCGTCCGAAGCTGAGTCACAGCACCGTAAGTTGACCGACGACTGGACAAGCCTGCACGACATCACCGGCCCAGCGCTGGCACTCCTCTGCCCAGTGCCGACCGACGCGCTGCCCCGAGGCGTGCGCAACCCCAAGGACGCCGGCCGGGGTGTGGTGGCGGAGGGGATGGCGCTCGACGTTCCCTCCGCACAGCATTTGTTCGAAGAGAAGTTCTGGAACGGTCTCCCCTACCGACTCGGGCCCGACGCGTTCGTGATGCCGGAGCGGCCGGCTCCCGCCGAGGTGCACTCGAGCGGCTGGACCCGGACCGTCACTGCCGCAGCGGCGTTCTTCGGACTCCAGGGCGCACACTTCCCCTGCCTCGTCGTACTGAGCATGAGGGAGAAGCGCGGCACGGTGATCCCTGTCGACGAGTCATTCGACGTCTCCGAGTTCCTCAAGGTGCTCACAGACCGCATGGGACTTGCGCCCGCGACCTTGGGGCAACGGCTCGACGAACGCGAACAACTCCGCTGTTTGATCGGCCAGTACCAGACGGGCTTGGAGCCCGCCCAGACGCAGGCCCTGAGCCGGAACTCGCGGGGGCCGACTTGTCCAGGGCGGATCTCGCGGGGGCCAACCTGGTCGAGGCGGATCTCACAGAGGTCGCCCTGGTGGGGACGGATCTCACGGAGGCCCGCCTGTCCTGGGTGGATCTTATTTAGGTTCTCTGGTCAGAGCGGACCTGGTGGCCGTCCGACTATGGGGCCCAGATGCGGGATCGATTGGTACCTCTGGCACGTTGAGCGGCCAGCCAAGGCGCACGCCCTACGGCAGCGGTACCACCCCATCTGGTGCAATTAAGCTCGTTTGAGACAGGTCTGCGGGACCTGCCCGCCGCGGACGACCCGCCACACGTGCCCATCCCTGCCGCATGCCCGGTAGGCCGGGCCGGACGCAGTCCGCCCGATGGCCACCACGCAGGACCGCACGCGGTCGCCCCGGTGGAGATAGTGGTCGACCCGGGTGTGCATCGTCGCCACCGGCCCCTCGGTCGGGGCGGGGCGCCGGACTGCCACCTTCCTGCCCGTCACCTTCCACCAGGTCGAGCACGGCTTTGCAGACACCGGGGCGGCCGGCGAGGCCGCCACGAGCGTGGAGCCTACGAGGGACAGGTCGAGAGCCGTCGTCGTGATCAGTCGCTTCATGCTCCGGCCAACTGACAGCCGCAGGCCGGGTATCGGCCCCGCCGCAAAGATCACCCGCCCGTGAGGAATTCAACCGTCGGCGGACGCCGGTCCGCGGACCGGCGAGACACTGGAACGCCCAGCGGTGTGCCCGCGTCCGGCCCGATGCTGCCGCCGCCGGGCACCGTCAGCGGCTGGCCTGCTCACGCAGAAAGTGCCGCTCCTTGTACCGGCGCACCAGCTGCCACCGCTTCGTGGCATACGACAAGTCCTCCCGGCAGGCGTCGAGGAACACCGCCTGCGCTGCGACCACCGCGTCAGCCCGTTGCTGGAAGCGGGCACTGTCCTTCTCGACCAGCTCCAGGTCGCTGACCGCGGTGACCAGGTTCTCCGCCGCGGCGATGACCGGCACCGTGCCGCACAGCCGCACGCCGTGCAGCGCACCGATGAGTTCGTCACTGACCTCCCAGGCCTGCGGGATCTGGCCCAGCAGCAGCTTGTTCGCCGCCCGGCCCGCCTCACGTTGCAGGTGGGAGAACTGGAACGCGTAGTTGAACACGCGGGTGGAGGCATCGAGCAGCCGCCGGTACGCCGCCTGTCCGGCGTCGTCGTCACCAGCCGGGTCGAGCACGGCCTGCTGCTCGCCAAGACGGTCGCCGCCCGCGCCCGCCGGGTGCTCCGGGCCAAGGTCCGCGAGCTGGAGAAGTCGGACGCGCCTGCCCTCCGGCGAATGGAAGACGGACTCAGGATCATCCCCGTCTGCCCGGCGGGCGATCGAGGAGATCAGGTTCGCCCAGGCCGTCAGGGCGGAGGAGGCGGCAAATACCGCGGCCGGGTTCCTTGCTTCCTACGAGCAGAGGTAGTTCCTGAAGCGGATGGATCGCGCGGCGGACGACACCCCCTGACGTGCGTACCCACGGCGTAGGCCTCCGGGACGTTCCAGGCAGGCCGGTAGGCACGGCTTTCACCGGTGGCGTCCCCTCGTACAGCGTGCCGCCCAGTTCCCTCTTCACAGGCCGATCCCCTCGGTCGCGGCGTCCTCGAACGCCTCGCCTTCGTCCACGTACTCCCAGAACACGGGCGAGTTGGCCGACCAGCCGCCCTGATGGCGCAGCTTCTCGACGCGCTTGCCCTTCTTGCGGCCGGTGGTGACCAGGCCGCGCCGTGCGGAGTGGCCGGTGATTCGGCGTCCGGTCAGGCCCGCGTACTGCGCGCAGCGGGCGAGCGCGCGGCCGACCGCGTCCGGCGACAGGCGCACGGTGCCTTGGTTGCCCCACTGGTCGACGGGCAGGAACGCCGGGCCGCCCGGTGTGGCGCCGGCCGTGAGCTTGGCTTGCAGGTACGCACGCCAGCAGCGCACCGGGCAGGTGTCGATGTCCTCGCCGTAGGTGACGGGCACGGGGCGGGGCGGGCGTCCTTTCACCGAGGGCACGTGCACCATCAGGCCCTCGTCCACGGCCTCGATGTCCGGGTCGTCCAGCACGGACATCTCCTCGTTGCGGCCCGCGACCGCGAACTTGAGGGAGTGGAGCGCCTTGTCCCGCAGCCGGGTCAGCTCCGGGACCACGATGGTGTGCTGCCGCCGGGCGTCCGGCCGCGGGCCGCGCTCGCGCGGCGCGTTGGCCATCTTGCGCAGGTCGGCCGGGGTGATGGCGGACGCTTTGCCGCGGCCTCGCTGCTGGCGCCGCTTGTCCAGGCGCAGCGGCTTCAACGCGCGCCGGGCCGCCTCGGTGGCCTCCTTGGGCACGGTGTGACCGCGTCTGCGGGCCTCCGAGGTGACGCCGGTGATCCGGCGCTCGATCGTGTTCGGTGGCGCCTGGATTACCTGGTCCAGGTACGTCACGAACGACACGAAGGTGCCCACGGTGACCTTGCTGAGCGGCAGCAGGGCGCCGGTCCGCGCGGCGAGCCAGTCGTGGAACTCCCCCCAGATCTGCCAGTCCCGCGCGTAGCCGTCCTTCGTCTTCTTCGGCCGGATGTCGTTCAGGTGCTCCTCGGCGTCCGCGTCCAGGGCCTTGAGGACGGCGTCCACCGGGTCGTGCACGGCCACCTCGCCGACGCCGGGGACGTGATCGTCCTCGACCAGCTCGGCGTCGACCACCTCCACCGGCTCCAGCTCGCTTCCGCACTCCTGGGCGGTCGTCACTTGGCGGCCTCCACCTCGTCGGCGAGCTTGCCGCCCCGGGCGGTGGCGTCGGACCTACTCATCGTCCGTCACTTCCCGTCCGCGGTGAGCCAGCGCAGCAAGAGGGTGGTGTCGCTCTGCACGGCCTTCTCCTCGCCGGTGCGGATGTGCTCCAGCAGCGCGAGGCCCGGGGTGGGCTCGCGGTAGACCAGGACCACGGTGTCGTCCTCGTCGTCCGGCAGGATGTCGGGCAGCGTGCGCCACGACCAGTCCCGTCGGGCACCCGCCCGTGCGGCGCGGACCTCGCCGACACGTACGGCAAGGGGCCGGTAGCCGATGCGGTGCAGCAGGGCGAGCCCGGGGTCCTCGTCCTGCTCGCAGTCGGCGGGGCACGGCGGGCTCGTTCCGCGTTGCAGCGGCGTGCCACCTCGCGGACCAGCTCTGCGAGCTGCATCACGTCCGCCTTCGGAGCGTCGCCCACGGCGACGGTGCGGGCCAGCTCCAGCGTCTGGCGCACCAAATGCTCGGGCGTCAGCTCGGTGGCGTTCTCCCGCTGCAGGTACTCCAGCGCCTCGTCGGTCGTGACCATCGGCACGGACCCGCGCGCCGGGCCCATCCACGTCGGGAGGTTGTCGGCACCGTCCAGGTCCGAGAGGCGGTGGGCCTGGAGCCGGACGGTGCCCCGGCTCGTCTCGCCCGCGAAGGCCTCGCCGGCGGTCTCGGTCGGGTACGGCTTGCGGCCGGTACGGATCAGGCGTTCGATCTCCGTCCGCACGCCCTCCGGGGTCCGGCCGGGGAACAGCCCGGACTCCCGGAACAGGTCGGCGGCCTCGTCGAGCCGCAGCACGACACGGTCGGCCTGGCCGCCGGTGCGCTCCTGCTGGACGGCCAGTACGGCGGCGAGCATGTCCGCGGCCGACTTGCCCGGAGTGGTCTTCTCCAACTCGCTGCGGAGCTTGAGGAGTTCCACAGACTGGTCCTGGAGCTGGGAGGCGGCCCACGCCACGGGCGGCCTCCGCCTCGACGTCCTCCTCGGCGTCACGGCGGTAGCGCTCGTCGACGGCGGCGCATACGTCCTCGGTGCACAGCATCCGGGCCACGGCCTCGGCTGATCCGTCGGGGTACTGGAAGGTGGCGACGTCGGCGTCGGCCAGTTCGGCGGCGATGCACTCGGAGACCATCCGCAGGCCCTCACGGGCGTTGGCCTTCAGCGGCGCAAGGTGGTCGTCGGTGAGCAGCGCCATGGGTCCGGTGTCGGCATCCCAGCGGAGGCGGTGGACGTGGACGGTGTAGTGGCGGTCCGGCTCTCCCGGTACGAGGAGCAGCGGTACGGACAACGGCATGGGGGAGAGATCCTCTCGGGTCGGAAACCGTGCGCGTGAGGTGGCCGAAGTCGATGTGTCGTGTGTCAATGAGCCGCCCGTACCGCGAGCAGCTCGCGCACGTATGCGGCAACCGCGGACGGGGTCGGATGATCAAAAATCAGCGTCGCGGGCAGTTCGAGGCCGAAGTCGTGGTTGAGCCTGTTCCGCAGGTCAATCGCGGTCAGCGAATCGAAACCGGCGTCCTCGAACGTGCCCGACTCCCGCAGACCTTGGATGCTGGTGCGATCCAGGGCTGCGGCGGCGTGTTCCAGCACCAGGTATGCCAGCACTTCCTCTTGTTGTGCCACGGGCAACAACGCGAGCTGCTGGGCGAGAGCTTCGGGGTCTCCAACGTCCTTCCGCAGCAAGATCGGGAGAGCCCGAGCGGCGTCGTGGACGGCCCCCTGCTGGCCGGGGGCTTCGGCACCCTCCAGATCCCCGCCCTCCTGCAGCAGCTCGGCTAGGACGTCGTCGTACTGTGCTGCGGAGTCCTGCGGTGTCTTTGTCGTGGAGCGCGCGACCGCGGTCGCCCTCGCCAGTACGGCCCGTGCGCGTGTGACGTCGCGGGTGGCCTGCTTCAGGTTGAGCAGAGCCTGGTCCAGGGACGCGACGGCGTCGGCAACCGGGTCGTTCTCGGTCCTGGGCTCG
Organism: Streptomyces ortus; assembly: GCF_026341275.1. Classification (NCBI taxonomy): domain Bacteria; kingdom Bacillati; phylum Actinomycetota; class Actinomycetes; order Kitasatosporales; family Streptomycetaceae; genus Streptomyces; species Streptomyces ortus. Next base: position 82,387 of record NZ_JAIFZO010000002.1, on the reverse strand, counting down.
TGGGTCCGCTCGTAATAGACCGGGTCGACGCCCATTGCGGACCGTGCAACGGTGGCGGAGGTGCCGGAGTCGAACGGGGGCTTCTCCACGGACTCGCCGGAACCGGCCGGGCCGAGCAGCGTCATGGCGCGCTTCCACTTGAGCGTCCATTTCCCGGACAGCTCGCGCCGCTCCTCATGCGACAGTTGGCGGACCCTGACGACGATGTCGACGATGGCCTGCACGGTCTGCATGGTGGGCAGCCGCTGGCCGCCGAGCGCGTGCATCAGCGTGGACCGCCCGATCCTGGGGGGAGAGACGCTCGACAGGCTGGACACGGCCTCGCCCGGCGCGACGGCGGTGTCGACGAACGCGCGCAGGTCGGTGACGAAGGCGCGGAGCACCGGATCGGCGTCCTCGGGGATGGGTTTCATGGGGCGTCCGGCCATCACACACCCCTCTCTAGCTGCGAAACTCGTTGTCTCGCATTGTCTGCGATATTGTCCAGGCTACTGGAAAAGTCGTTCGCGGCTCTGTATGACCCTCGGGGGTTCACGTGTTCACGCTCCTGTTCTTCGCCGCCCCGGCGCCACCCACCTCCACCGCCTCGGCCAGTGTCGCGTGGCTCGTGACCGACGTCCTGGCGTCCCTGCTGGTCGGTGCGGTCGCCTTCTACGGCTCCCAGAGGCCCGCGCCGGTCGGTCTCGGTCTCGGCTTCTACCCGGCGCTGTTCCTCGGCGCGGGCGGCGCCGCGGTAACCTTCTTCGGCCTCTTCGGGGTGTTCCGGGACCTCGGGCTGATCTGAGCCCCGCACCCCGCCGGTCCCCGCCGTCCGTCCGTCGCGCCGCCGCATCCTCACATCGGATGCGGCGGCCGTCGGCTGTCCGGCCCGTGCCACGGCGAAGTGCTTCACCGGTCTTCCCCCCGGCGGGTGAGCCGGTAGGTGTCCACGGCCGTCTCGCCGGCGCCGAACGTGGCCTCGCCCGGGTCGGCGACCGTGGTACCGGTCCGGGTGCCGGGGACCTGCTCGTCCAGGGCCGCGACGCGGCGGGCCAGGCGCTGGTGCGCGGCCTGCCTGCTCACGCCGAGCGCACCGCCGATGTCGGCCCACGAGCCGCCGCCATGCTGGACGGCACCGGCCGCCCGGACGGCCGCCGCCGCGGCGATGCCCTCCAGCCGGGCGACCGCGGTGAGCGCGGCCAGCGGCCGCTGTTCGCCGAGTCCGGCGAGCCGGACTCGGACGGTGTCGAGCAGATCCGCGATCTCGCCGGGCACCGCGGTCGACGTGGCCGGGGCGACGTGGACGGTCCACCACTCCGCGTACGGACCGCTCATCTCCTCGCCGTCGGTGCCGTCGGTCCGGTCGTCGTCGCCGAAGTAGACCGGGTGCACCGTGCTGCCGCGCCAGGTCCGCACCACCTCGTCGACGCTCTCGGCGTAGCAGTCGCATCCGGCCCGCACGCCGGTGGCGCGCGGGCGGCCGTCGGTGCCGTCGAAGCACCACCACGCGGTGTTGTCGCCGTGGGGATTGTCGGCGGCGGTGGCGTCGCGGCCGTCGGCGAGCACCGCGACGAGGTGACCCTCGTGCAGTCCGTCGTCGGTGACCCAGCCCATGAGTGACTCCCCTTCTCGCAGGTTTTCGTCAAGGATCCTTGACAAGCCCCGACCCTCCCACCAGGCACACGCTCCTGTCAAGGTTCCTTGACACGTATCGTCCGCCCGGTTTGTCGCCTCGGATATGGCACATTCTCCGAGCCGAGACGCCCCGGCCCGGCACTTCGCCGAATCCGTCAGGAATAGACTGACGCGGGCTCACAGTAGATGTTTCCTGACGTGAAACAGCCGTCAGGACCGGCCGTGCGAACAGCACCGTCAGGCACGATCGTCCCATCGCGCGAGATATGGGAAACCCTGACGCATGAAGGGCGTCAGGGAGTACGGGACGCATCGCATGCGCGTGCCCTGCCTGACGGAGTGCCGACGTCAGGATGTACGGGACGGTGCGGCCGGGCGGGTCCGGCCTGACGGGCGCGGGGGCGTCAGTTGTAGCCTGACGGGCATGAGTGACACTGCCGCCGCCCCGTCCGAGCCGCTCTCCCCCCGGGACGAGGCGCACGTTGCGTACGGGCTGCGCGCCCGCGCCCTCGGCGACCTCGCCTACGGCCTGCTCGCCCACGACCCCGACGCCCCGCCCGGCGACCGGGTGCGCCGCGCCCTCGCCCTGCGCGAGCGCCTGGACGCCCTGATCGCCCAGGCCGGGGTCGCCGACAAGGAGGACGGCGCCACCTGGAGCGAGATCGGCACGGCCGCCGGGATCACCCGCCAGTCCGCCCAGGGACGGTGGTCCCCTCACGTCACCGCCTGGGCCGCGACCGGCCGCCGCGCACTGCGCGACCACCACGGGCTGACCGCCCTGGGCGCCGCCGCCGGCCTGGACGCCGCGCACGCCCGCGCCGCCGACGACGACGACCAGCAGCACGTCTTCAGCCGCGCCCTGGACGCGGTGCGCTTCCCCGGCGCCGAGGCCGCCGAGCGGGCCCGCCGCGAACGCGCCGTCACCGTCCGCGCCCGCCTCGCCGTCCTCGCCGACACCGACGGCCGCCACCAGGACGAACTGCACCGCCTGGCCCGCACCGGCGCCGCACCCGCCGACCGCGCCGCAGCCCTGCACCACCTCGCCGCGCTGCGCGAGGAAACCGCCGAACGCCACGCCGAACTCGCCCGCCTCGAACCCGACACCGCCGACACCCACCACACCGCCGCCGCGCAGGCCCGCGACCGCGCCGCCCACGACCGCGAGTTCGCCGCTCTGCTCACCTCGCAGGACACTCCCACCCCTACACCGTGACCCAGATCACCCCGGCGTGCGCAAGATTCATTGCCGGTGGCCCCGCTCCCCGGGACCGAGGGAGGAAGGCACCAACACCCGAAGGAGCACACCACCTTGTCTCCCTTTAGCCCCTCCACCAGCTGGTATCACGGCACCCCTCCCGAGGGACTCCCGCTGGCCACTCGTCCGTCGATGTTGAAGGTCACGATCGCCGATGACGGGGTGCGCCTGTGTGACGACCCTGCGACCCCGCTTCAAGCACGCGAACCGGGGAGCCGTCCCGACCTGGTAGGCGTTGTGGCAACGAGCGTCAGGGCATTGAAGGACAGCACCGATGACGACACGTTGGACGGAGTCGCCATGCGAGCCCTCACGCTGCCGGGGGCCCTGAGTGGCGGGAGGCGGTGGGGACGGCCCTGATCGGGAACTGGCACAGGGCCCTGTGGGAGACCGGATACCTGCCGGTGACCGCACTAGGCGCGCTGAAGGCGGAGGTCCGCACGATCCACCGGCAGCTGGTGCCGCTCTGGCGGAGGCGGACCCGCCACGGCCGGGTGCTGTCCCTGGACGCGGCGCTCGGCGACGGTCTGTCGCTGTACGACCTGGTTGCCGCCGACGTCGACGTGCTGGACCAGGTGACGGCCACGGACTTCACGGACCAGCGCATCCAGGCGATGCTGCACAACCTCAATGTCGCCGAGCGGCAGGTCGTGCTCGCGTACGCATACGGCGAGGGCGGCACCTGGACCGAAGCTGCGGCCGTCGCCGGCATCACCGAGCCCGAGGCCTTCGGCGAACGGATGCGGCGCAAGACCCCGACGGCTCGCCGCCGAACAGGCCCGCCGTGCCGCACAGCAACGCCCCGTACCGTCTGCACCTCGTTCCTGCGCCGGTCTGTGTCTGAGCTGGCAGATCTGTCGCTGTAGCGGTCTCGCCGACCCGCAGCCCCGCGGCCACAGCGAGGAAAGTTGCCAACCAACTTTGCTTAACTTATCCCTGGTTGGTTCCTTCTCATAAACAACTTCCTGGCCACCCGTAGTTGTGCAGACTATTTCCGGATAAATGCCTGCTTATCATGCGGCGTGTTACCGAGAGTGACTGGATTCTCGCCAAGTGGCGACACGAGGTGATTCCGGTAATCGGCATGTGGTTAAGTACCGGCATTCCGTCACGCCGGGCGGGAAGCAAGCTCGGCAAGCTTGCGACGGTTTCACGCAGGCTCTTCTTCAACACGGAATTTCTAAGCTGCTTTCCCCTGCTCAAAAATGGGCTTTCGGGGGCGGAATCTAAGGGGTTTTCAATGGCGTTTTCGTGTGCGGACCCGAATTGCCCGTACAGCCGTACAGCGCGGGGCGGGGCATGGGGAGTCGCGGGCGTACTGGGCCTGGGGACCGGAGGGGCGGGGACCGTCATGGTCTGGGAATTGATCCAGTTCAACGGCCCGATGCTGGGAGGTGCAGCCGCGGCGACCGGGCTCCTGGGTGCGGCGTGCGCGGGGCTGATCAAATTGCTCCGGAAGCCGAGCAGTACGAACGAGTAGGAAAAATATCACTGCGACACAAAATCCTCTGACCTTCGGGCAGGGGATTTTTTATTTCTCCCGAAGGCCTGCCCTGCGTTTCCGCCGAGCCTCAGTGGCGCAAGCATGGGCGGTGTCAGTAAGTCCCAGATCGCCGTGGAATACGTCGCCCCTCTCAAGCTCAAGTAGCGGTTATGGCGCGGAGCCAGGGGCCATCCGCCTGCCTGGGGTGCCGGTACGAAACCTCGACGCCCTCGCGGTACCGCTTCCCCTCCGCGCGGGCCGATGCCCGTCGACCTCGCCGTCGTCGGCCGTCCGAGCCGACGGCGGGACACCGCATCACTCGTACGGTGCAAGATTCCGCCACGATTCTCCGGGAGCTAGACGGAGCCCCCTTCCTTCCGGCATGCTCGGGTTCATGCAGAACAAGGAGAACCGGGGCAGAATCCGTCGGGACGCCGCTCTGCGGAACGAGGGCTTCTCGATGCGCCGCCCGGACGGCACCCGGGCCCGCCGCCCGCTGTGGGACACCGGGTGGGGTCCGGAGCGGGCCGTCCGCTATGCCGATCGCTGCGCGCGGCACGTCGACGCGGACCGCCTCCAGCTGCGCGTCCGTGGCCGCGCCGCGGTCCGTCTCGACTTCCCGTACGCCGCGGGCCGGGGACCCCAGCGCGCCGTCGCCGCTCTCGCCGTCGCCGCGCACTTCGGTCTGCGGGCCCGCCGCCTCGACCGGGCCGGGCGGGCGCTGCGGGTGACCGGCGACGCCGAGGAGGTGGCCCGCTACACCGCCGCACTGCCCAGGGTCCTGGAACACGCCGAGGAACTGGCCTCCTGGGCGGCCCGGATGTACGGGAGCTGGACCCGGCACAGTGCGCACGCCGCGTTCTTCGGCGCGCTGACGGCGCACGGGCGCCGCTGCCACGCCCGTACCTGGCGCTTCGCCGTGTTCCGCGCGATCGTGGCCGTACTGACCGGCCCGGAAAACACCTCCGTGCCCGAACCGGACCCCGCTCAGCTGCCCTGGGAGCAGGCCGACGCGATCGCCGGAGGTCTCGGCCGCTACGGCTGGGTCGACATCCGTCACGCCTACAACCCGGCCGACGCCGTCCGGCTGCTGGACCAGGCCGCCCCCGTACCCACCCCGGCCGCCGGACGGTGGCCGGTCGACGAGGCCCGCGGTGAGCAGCTGAGCCTCTTCGACGTGCCGGCCGCGGCGCCGCTCCCGGGCGGGCCCGTCGTCGTCATCCCCTGCTCGGGGCCCAAATTGGACCACGCCGCCCTGGCCTGTGAGCTGTACACCGGCACGACGCACACGCACGCACGCCGGACCGCCGACGCCCTCACCGCCCGCGGCGGGACCGTCCTGGTGCTCAGCGCGCTGCACGGCGTCCTGCCCCTGGACCGGGTCATCGAGCCGTACGACCACACCTGGGAGGACCCCGGCAGCGTCACCGCAGAGGAACTGCGCGCCCAGGTCGCCGAGCTGGGGCTGACCGACGCCGACGTCGTGCTGCTCACCCCGAGCCGGTACACCCGCCGCGCCCTCGACGTCTGGCCGCACGCCGACACCCCGCTCGCCCACCTCGGCATCGGACAGCAGCGCGGCCGCCTCACCGCCCTGCGCGCCCGCCCCGAGCGCTACGCCACCGCAGCCTGACCCGCACCACCCGACCCGCCCACAGGAGCATCATGAAGATCACCATCGAAGGCGCCTCCGAGGCCTTCGAGCGCAAGCTGCTCGCCCTCCTCGCCGAGCACCGCCACGAACTGCTCGTCACCGCGGACACCGAGTGGACGGTCGAGCGCGCCGAACGCTACCTCCGCTCGCTCCCCGCCGGCGCCCGCCGCTTCGCCGAGATCGTCGTGATCGACGGCGACGGCTACGCCGACGCCGACGCCCTGCGCAGCGTCATCGGCAAGCTCAACGGGCCCACCATCGCCCTGTCCCGTGCCATCCCGCGCGGGGTGCGCGAGGGCTGGTGGCCGGAGGGCACCTCGGCGCCCATCACCGTGGTGTACGACCCGGAGAACCCCTCCTGGCAGAAGGCCAAGGGATACGAGATGACCGGGGAGAACGTGCCCGTCTTCCGTGAAGCGCTGAGGAACCTGCTCCTGTCCTCGGCGCGCCCCTGGTCCGGTGAGGCGCCGTCAGGCCTCGACGTGCCGCCGGGCTGGGCGACGGCGGACGACGTCCCCCGCGCCCTGGACCCCGGCAGCAGCGATTTCGAGCAGGGCAGTTGATGCAGCTCAGACGGGAGTTGCGCGGCTAGCCCCCCGATCCCTGAGAGTCGGCCCGGTCCGTCAGCCCGGCGGACCCATCCGTCATCTCGCAGGAGTGAACCGTCATGCCCGTCCTCGTCTCCCTCGCCCTCGACAAGGGCCTGGACCTGCTCGGCACCGCTGTGGGCCAGGGACTGCTGGTAGTGCTGCTGATCGCGGCCGCGGCAATCACCTGGCTGTGGAGCCGCCGCCCGGCCGACGCCGTACCGCCGCGCGTACGGCAGTTCACGCTCCTGCGCACCGAAAACTCCGACGGCTCGCCGGTCCAGTACGAGACCACCCTGCCGACCGGCACCACGATCACGCCCTGGGTCAACGGCCATCAGCGCCGCTACACCCTCACCGACGGCCAGTTGGCCGACAACAGCTTCGCCGCCGAGCCGCTCGACCACCTCTGACGATCGCCCACTACACCCCCAAGGAGACGACATGTCGTTACCGCCCGACGCACTGACCACGGCGGACACCCTGTGGCAGCGCCTTGCCGAGCATCAGCCCGCCGTGGCGGCCGCGCTCGCCATGCAGGTGCGCGCGCTGCCCGAGGACTGGTCCCAGCGCGTCCTCGGCGTGGCCCGGCCGCACGCCGCGCTGGAGCTGCCCGCCACCGCCGTACCCATGGAGATCGAGCCGTACGACGCCGCCGACTGGGAGAACTGCCCGGCCTGCAGCGAACTCGACCGGCCCTGCCGCTACCACGAGGGCTACACCACCGGCTACGAAGCGCTGAACCAGCCGCTCACCGAGGCCGCCCGCGTCGACCCGAAGGTCACCGTCGTGGACGCCCTGCGACGGCTGACCGAGGCGAACGAGGCCGCCGAGCGCGGCGAACTCGCCGCCGCCGTGGAACGGCTGACCGGGGAGCAGGGATGACGGCGACCGCGGGCTTCCTGGTCGTCCCACCCCTCGACCTGACCCCCGGCACGCTGCTGGTCGCGGTCGGCCCCGGAGCCTCCGGCAAGTCGACGTACGCCGTCACCACCGCGGCGGTCGACGTCGTGGTCGAGCAGCCGCCCGCCGACGGAGCGAACGCCTGGCACTACACGGCCGACGTGGTGGCGGTCGACCCGGACGGCCGGGTGCTGCTCATCGAGCGCCGCTGGGAGCCGTTCACTGGCTGCTGGGCCCTGCCGGGCGGGCACCTGGACGAAGGCGAGGACTCCCGGCACGCCGCCGCCAGGGAGCTGGCCGAAGAGGCCGGGGTCCGGGTCGACGCCGCCGACCTGACGCTGATCGGCACCTACGACGCTCCCGGCCGCGACCCGCGCGGGCGGTACAGCACGGACGCTTACCTCGCCCGGGTGCCCGCCGACACCGTCGCGGTGGCCGACGACGACGCGGCGAACGTGCGGTGGGTGGAACTGAGTAGCGCCGAGGAGGATGGCACCCTGGCGTTCGACCACGCCGACATCCTGCGCGTCGCCGGCCGCATGCTGACCGGCGGAGACGCCGGGGGAGGTCACCTGACCCCCCTGACGTAGGTGCTGCACTTGGTGCACCACGGCGGTGCAATCGCATAACCCGCGGGCCCCGGCTCCCTTGCCGGGGCCCGCGGGTTATCTGGCCAGATAGACCATTCGGAGGGCGCCGCCGGGCTCCAGCATGCGGGTGACCATTCTCAAGGAAGTCAGTCGACCTCGATCTGCTGTACAGGGAGGGACTAACTTCGTTGAGACGGCCATCCTGGCCGCGTTCTCGTGTGGCTACGGTCAGGTGGCGTGTAGGGCTGACAGGACCTGCGGCGACCACTCTGTCCGTCGAGTCCACGATCATCGTCGTGAGCTGCACCTACCTGCCTGTCCCCGACAATGACGCTGGGCCGGAGCTATCTACTGACGCTAGAGGCATCGGCGACGGAGACGGCCCGGCGATCATCGCCTGCACCATCGCCGCGACGACTTCCGCCCGCTGTTCCGGCGATAGGTCAACCGATGCCACCAGGCGCTCCGCTGCGAGATACCGCGAAAACTCCAAAGGCTGGTCAAAGTACGCACGGAGATGCCCCGCCGCTGTCTCCTGCGACCTCACGAACGTGCGGCTCACGAACCCTGCCAACCCTGCCGACACCGTACCGAGTCCGCCCGCGACAATCGCCCCGGCCGTTGAACTCGCATACAACGCCACCAGCGCAAACGTCACCAACAACGCGAATCCGAGCGCCATCGCCAACTGCGCGTTGTGGAACGACCGCGTCGCCTGCCCCTGCGCAATTCGGTGATAGTCGTCCAGCCGGGCATGAGTCACCGCCCACAACGTGGCCAACGAGCGCCCCGGCTCCTTCCCCCGCTCCTCACTCCGCAACGACTCCTCGAACGACTCCTCCGCCTCACGCACACGCGCACGGCTCTCGGAAGCCTCCGGCGGCGCAGGACGAACAACCTTCGACAGCACGCCGATGAAGCCGAATAGGGCGACCAACGGCCCGCCTATGGCCAGGACCCCATAGAGGTCAGAAGCTGTCAGCTTCGGCCCGGACCAGGCCCATAGGTTCACAGAAGGATCCGCTGGTGGCACCTTCGTCCACGCCCATACGCCCGCCGCCAAGACAGCGGTGGATATCAAGGACGTCATGTACAGCCGCCACTTGCGGGGTGTTGGCTCGCTGGCAGGGGTCCCATCGCTCGTCATACCAGGCAGCATGGCGACTGCACCACAAGTATGTTGCAGAACCCCGGCATTGCCTGGCCAGCGGACCCCTTCCGGATGAGCACGACGACTGGGTTGGATGAGAACGGACAGCGGGCGGCACTGGAAGGCCCCGGGGTCGTCGCGACCGTCGGGCCCTTCCTCGGTGCGGTGGCGTCCGGTGACACCGGCGGCCGCTCACTGGCGGTTCCGGCGGGTCCCCCTGCGTTTCCGGCGGCGTTCCAGGAACCGGATGAGAGCCAGCCAGAGGTCGCGCTTGTGCTCGGAGTCCTGGGGGACGACGGCCTGGACGAAGAGGATCGCGCCGGGCGTCACGATCGCGAGCACCACGGCGATGGCGACCACCCACCAGGGGGCGCCCACGAAGGTGAGCGCGCCGATCGCGGCGCCTCCGCCGAGTACGGTGGCGCCCTTCACCCGCGTCGCGCCCGACTGGGGCGTCGGCGGTACCGGGGACGGCCCCGGCTGCTGCGTCGGGGTGCCCATCAGGCGGCCTTCTTCCTGGTCTTGGCCTGCGCGCGGGCACGGGCCCACTCGGCTTCGATCCCCGGCGGGACGTGTAGCTCGCCGCGGCAATGTCAACGAAACCGTGTCCGGCTGGTGTCCGGACAGGACTTCGGCACGGTTGCGGCACTGTCCGGACGGATGCCGGACACGGCCGGACAGCGGTACCGGACGCCTCTACGCTGGGCGGGCACAACCGCACCATCGGAGGTAGCCGTGACCGCAGTTGAGGCCTTCGCCCACCAGCTCCGCCAGTTGCACGCCGCGGCGGGCGCGCCCTCCATGCGGCACATGGCGGCACGGACCGGGTACGGCAAGAGCACGATCAGCGAGGCCTTCGCGGGGCGGCGCCTGCCCACCTGGCCAGTGGTGGAACAGCTCGCCGCCGCACTCGGCGCAGACGCAGACGATCTGCGTGATCGGTGGGTGGCGGCCCGCGGGCGGCCGGACACAACGCAGCCGGTGCCCGAGTGGCTCACCTCCGTGCGCACCAGTGCCGACATCCCCGAGATCACCACCAGCCCGAGCCTTGAGGATGCGGTCGCGGTCGCGCCGACCGATCCGAAGCAGGCCATCGCGTCAAGCTGGGAGGTCCTGCGTGTGGGCGCCTTGCAGCTGGCGCACTGCTACTACGGCGACATCCCGGGGAGCTGGTCGTCGAACGTCGTGGAGACCTACCAGCGGGCCGAGAAGGACGGACTGCTGCCCGCCGGCGTCGCCGCTGTCGCCAACACAGTCCACTACCGGCACGTCGGAGCTCAGTTCCCCGACGAGGACCTGCCGAGCACGGCTGAAATCCTCCAGGTCGTCGTCCTCGCTTACCGGCTGGCCTGGGAGGCACGCGACGTTGTCGAGATCTACGCGGCGGCCAACAAACCCCGGTCGTAGTCCGCTGTTCTCCTACGGCACTGCGGATGTTCGCCCAACACCGCGGGCCCCAGCCCCCCGTGAAGGGGATGACCGGGGCTTGCGCAACCACCAAACGCTGGAGGCCGCGCGAGGAACCGCAGAGAACGCAGTGAGGCCCCCACGGAATCGTGGGGGCCTCACTATGGGCTTGCGAGATCAGCCGCTGACCATGCGGCTGTGCTGGCTGCCGGGCTCGTTGGGGAGCTTCTTGGCGATCTGCTGCTCCGCCGCGGTCTTGCTGGTGGCCACCGCGAATCGGCTGTACGTCTCGCCGGTCGGCTTGTACTCGACCTTCACCTGGTACGCCTGCTGATCAGCCATTTCTTTTCCTCCTTCACGCCTACGGGACTAACCGCAACTTACGAGCAATGCGCTCGCAAGTCAAGAGTCCTTGCGGAGGTCGGTCCGCGCGCCCTGACGCAACCGCACCTGACGGATCTCCTCGGCCGGATAGCCCGAGACGCGCCGGATGTGCCGGCTAGCCAGGATTGCCCGCGCCCGCGACTCGGACACGCCCCAGTGGGCCGCCGCCTGCTCCACCGTCCACAACTCGCCCATAACCGCCTCCCTGACATACGAGCGTAACGCTCGTAACGATAGCCCTGACCGGGCCATTCCCTGCCCCGATCAGGCAGAGCAAGACGCGCATGGACACCAGAAGTCCGGAGCACTCCATGACGACTCGTTCAGGTCGACGGCGAACGCGAAGCCGGGCCCCGGGTCGTACTGCTGACAGATCATCATCAGGCGGACTCCTCCGGCGCGAAGTTCTCCATGCAGTCGCCGCACATGATGTTGCGACGTTCCAGCGTCTTCGGGGAAACCCGGATGACCGCGGGCGGGGTGCACTTGCACACCGCCTTGACGTAGTTGCGGTCCTCCTTCTCCTTCTTCCCGGTCGGCACCTCGTCGTCCCCGCCGGCGTCGGCGGTGTCCACGTCGCCGGTCGTCCCACCCTTGCTGCCGCCGCCGCGGGTACGGGTGGCAAAGATGTCGGGGGTACGGGTGGCGTGCATCGCCTTGTCGAGCGTGGCGATCTCCTTGGCGTAGGTCTTCGCCGCCTCCTCCCCCAGCTCCGTGCGTGACCGACGGCGCAGTCCGTCGCGCACCGTGTGTCACATTGGCTACTGTGAGGAAGTGGCCAATGTTGCGGCTGTGTTACTTCATGAGCCAGGGAGCTAGAATGGTGGAAAACTCATCGTCGGAGATTCTTCCCTCTCCGAATTCGAACCCATGCCATGCCTGAGCACGCTGAAGTGCAGGCAGTGGAATGTCGAAGGCGATACGAAATGTCGCAATGAACGAGATTACGCCGAATCCTGAACCGAGTTTTTCGCGGCAGAGATTCGCCAGTTCCACTGCATCCTTTCCTTCCAGGTGTGCTCTCTGCAGCTCGCTTGCGATTCCTTCTAGATCTTTCATCTAATGCAATCCTTTTTTCCGGCACTATCGACTAACCATGGCGGGGTGGCCTCTCCTGTTTTCTCCAGAAGAGACCACCCCGTCAATACTATTATCTCGTTAGGCGGGCGAGATTCTCATTCATCGGAAAACAGCTCCTACCTCTGTGTAGCTGCCAGGTAGGCCTCTGAGCTCGATTATCTCTACATGCGTGAATCCTGCCCTCGAAGACATTTTCCCAGTGAATGTGGCCAGTGACGCCTCTTCCAGAGAGGCGCCACCTCTAATAGCCGCATTGAAGGAGTTGAGGTTGTCGCTGAGCGCTCCGCCGTTTTGCCAGTACGCCTTGACGCCCTTGACGTCGTCGCCGAAGTGGGCGAGCGCGGCGTTGAACATCTCGCTACCCTTGGGGGTGTCTTTACCTGCGGTTATGACAAACGAGACGAGTCCGTCCTTATTGATGTCGGCGATGATTCCGAGACCGCTCGGGTAGACGTCAATGTAAGAGGCGCAGTTGACGTTGTGAACGAGCACCGGAGTGCTGCCTGCGAGCACGTAAAAACTGTGCAAGTCTGCAACACTCAGGTCCCATACCCGTTGCGGTGCGATCACTGGAAGAATTCCCGTGACGGCGTTCAGCGTACCGGTCGCAGAGCGGAGTGAATCGCCTGCCCGCAGGTCGGATGCCTTTACCCAGCCGCGGCCCGGAACATAGATCCGGTGCCCGGGTGTGGTGAGGATCTTCCCCCCACCGGCGACGCTGATCTGACGGAGTTGGTCAGCCGGGTGGGAAAACGTCGCCGTCACAGATGCCGGGCGAGTGCTGCTGGCATCCGGGTCGGTAGCAAGTACCTTGTCGCCGACGTTGATTTCGTCGATCGGTTTGGACCGGCCATCAGACAGAAGAACTCGTGTGCCAGCGGGGAAGCTGTCCTTCAGGCAGAGGCTCTCCAGTTTCTGGAACGCCACCCTGGTGATTCCCGCGACGGCCTCGTCCGACAAGCTGAGTGCGCGCAGCCCCCTGATTGCGTCGGTAAACGCAATGCCGGTCCTGGCGGAGGCATCCACCGCCTTGACCGCGTCGGCGATGGGCCTGAGAATCTTTCCTGCGAACAGGCTCGCGACGTCCACGGCTGCCCAGCCGCATCCGCTCAGGCTTCCGTTCGCGCCGCCGGGGGCGATCTTCTGGACGCACTTGATCCAGCTGCCGAACAGGATGTCGACCGGGTCGACGCCCCTTTGGTACTCGGCAATCGTGATGGTGTGTGTGACCTTGGTGGACAGCTCCTTGGTCGGGTGTGTTCCCAGGTACACCGTGGCGCTGGCGGGGCACACGTAGCGTGTCTCGTTGAGGTCGTCGGAGGACAGGCCTTCGGCCTCGCACAGGTACAGGTCCAGAGTGGCTTTGAACCGGATCTCTGTGGTGATCGTGCAGTCGCCCTTGTAGAACAGTTTGTCGATGAAGCCGTCGCAGCCGGCAGACTTCTCCACGACCTTCGGATCGCCGACCGGGTCGGTGTGGTCGGTGACGTAGAACATGTTGCCGATGGAGGTGCCGACCTCGTCGACGACGGTTCCGGTCTCGATCTGCTGGGCGTTCTTCTTGCGTTCGGCCTCCTCGGCCGCCTGCTGGGCTGAGTCGGCGTACTTCTGGGCGTCCTTGGCTGCCTCTTCGGCTGCCGCTGCTTCGATGGCGGCATGGTCGGCGGCTTTGCGGGCGTCCGTGGCCGCCTGCTCTGCCTCGGTTGCGGCTTTGCGGGCGGCTTCGGCATCGAGGGCGGCTTCGTCCGCGGAGTCGCGGGCGTCGTCGGCGTAGCCCTCGGCCCGGCCCGCCGCCCGGTCTGCTGCTGCGGCGTCTTCGGTGGCCTGTTGGTCGTATTCGATGGTGCGCGCGAGGGACTGGGTGGCCTGCGCCGCATACGTGGCGGCTTCTGCGGCGTATCCGAGGGCTTCCTTAGCTGAGGCGCGGGCTGCCGCGGAGAAGGCGGCGGCCTCTGCGGCCAGCGTGTAGGCCGCTTTGGAGTCGCCGGATGCCGCGTTGGCCGTGCTCTGTGCCTGGGCGGCGGCCTCCGACGCGTTCTTCGCGTGGGCGTCGGCGACGGCTTGTTGCTGTTCGGCGATCGTCTTGGAGGACTGGCCGGTCAGGACGGCGAGTCCGGCGGCCGAGTCGCTGGTGATGTACGGGGAGCCGAGCTGGATGGCGTCGTTGGCCGGTGCGGCGACCTGGGCTGCGGAGTTGCCGGCGTCCACTGCGGCCTGGGCGGTGGTGTAGGCGTATCCGGCGGCTTTGGTCGCGCCGGCCAGTGCGGTGGCGGCGTCCTTCTTGGATGCGTCGGCCTGTGTCTTGGCGTCGGCGGCGGCCTTTTCGGCGTCGTCGGCGAGTTCGTCGGCGGTGCGGGCGGCGGTGGCTGCACTCCGGGAGGCCTTGATGGCGTCCGCGGCCGCGCTGGTCGCGGTGCGCACGGCTGCGTCGGCCTTCAGTTTCGCGGCCCGGGCGTCGTCGGAGTCGGAGCGGGCGCGCTTGGCGGCGGCTTCGGCCCGTGTCGCCGCCGCGTCGGCGTCGGCCGCGGCCTGGGTGGCCAGGTCAGCTTCCGAGCGTGCACTGGCTGCGGCGGTTTCCGCGGTGTCGGCGGCGGCATCGGCTTCATTGGCCGCCTGCCGGGCTTCGTGTGCGTTGTCCTCGGATTCGCTGGCCTGCGCGTAGGCCTCCTTTGCATCGGCCTTGGCCCGGCTGGCGTTGGCCTTGCTCTCCGCTTCCCAGGCGTCGTCCCGCAGGTCTCTGGCCTTGTCGCGGGCGGTTTCGGCTCCCTGCCGTTTTTCGGTGGCGGTGGTGTCGGCGGTGTCGGCCTTGTCCTTGGCCGTCTGTGCCTTGGACGCCTGTGCCTGGGCGTTGGTCTTGTGCTGGGCGGCTTCCGCCTGCTTCTGGGCGGCGGTCGCCTTCTCGGCCTTCGCGGTGGCTTCCTCGGTTTCCGCGGCGAGCCGTTTGGCGTGCGCGGTGGCCGCGGCGGCCTTGGCGTCCGCTTCAGCAGCCTTTGTCTCGGCGAGTTTGGTCTTAGCGGCGTCGCGGGAGTCCTTGGCGTTCTTGGCCTGCACCGCGGCGGCGTCGGCCGAGGCCTTGGCCTGTTCCCTGGAGGCCTTGGCGGCGGCGTTGCGGAACGCGGCCTGGGTGGCGGCGGCCTGGGTCACCGCCCGGGCGGTGATGGTGGCGCTGTCGCCGGCCGAGGCGCGGGTGGCGGCCTCGGCGGTCTGGCCGGCCTGCATCATGGCGGTCAGCGCCGCGGCCGACGCCTTGGTCACCTGGGCTTTTTGCTGTCCCACCAGCAGGGCCCGGCCGCGGGGAGCGCCGTCGCGGTCGGCGATGGCGTAGGCGGCCTTGAGGTGCTCGTCGGTCTCGACGGCGGCGATGCCTGCGCTCTGCGCCTGCTTGCTCAGCACCTCCAGCTGGGTCTTGGCGGCGGCCCGGGCGTCGGTGATGCCCTTGGCGGCCTGGGTGAACTGGGCCTGGGTGGGGTAGAAGACGTCGCTGGTGCCGTTGTGCCCGGAGGGCACGATGTCGAACTTCTGCGGGTCACTGCCGTTGCAGGTCCAGGTCCAGGCGTCCTGGCTGTTGGCGTAGGTGTGCATGTCCAGGCATTTGCCGGTGCCGGTGTTGTACAGCCGGGTGGTGCCGCGGGTGGTGTACTCCCACTTCTGGGCGCCGCTCTGGTTGCACGTCCACTGCTGGATGACGGTGCCATCAGCGGTGCCGGAGCTCTTCACGTCCAGGCACTTGCCGGAGCTGACGTTCACCAGGGCGTTGTTGGCGATCTGCCACTTCTGGTTGGCGCCGCTGTTGCACGTGTACATCTGGACGACCGCGCCGTCGGCCTTCGAGTTGCCGCCCACTTCCAGGCACTTGTCGGACGCGGCGTGGATGTGGACGACCATCGGGCTGTCACCGACCCAGCCGGGGCCGCCGGCCGACCAGTAGTCCTGCCAGCGGGTGAGGCGGTCGGCGATCCAGGACTGACCGAGCAACTCGCCCAGCGCCTTCGCGCCGGTGGCCAGCGCCGTGGTCGCCTGACGGTTGTCGGAGAAGATCTTCCCGCGCTCGGTGGCCTGCGCGGTGATCTCCTGCTGCCACTCGGCGGAGGCAGTGGCGACGACCTGGCCCAGCACCTTGCTCGGGTCGACGGGGTTGCGCCAACTGCAGGCCGCGAACCGAGTCTTCAAGTCCTCCACGGCGAGCCGGAATTCAAGGCTGCCCGGCATGGGGGCGCTGCGCATGAAGCCGCCCGCGGCCAGGAAGAGCCGGGCGTCGTCGGCACTCATCGGGTCGTAGCCGTCGACCAGCTCCTCGAACGCCTGACTCTCGGCGTACGCCTGCTGCCACTGATCGCTCGGCAGGTTCGGATCCACGTCCGAGTACAGCGGGGTGCCCAGGTCCTTGACCGCCTTGACCGTCGCCGCGTCGGCCTGCGGGGTGGGGTCCTGGTAGAAGAGACTCTCGTCCTTCCAGTACTGCTCCCCGAGCCACTTGGAGTAGCCGACCTGGTCGAAGAAGTCCGCCCCGCTGCCGCTGGGCACACCGGGAGGCCAGGCGAACCCGGTGTCGGTGAAGCCCGCGGGCGTCGACAGACCGGCCAGCGGCGCCTTCCATGCCGTCAGTCGTGCGTTCAAGGCCGCGCTGTTCTGGCCGGTCGCGTCCCTGTCCTGCTGGAATGCCGCGGCCAGCGGAGTGTGGTTCCAGTACTCGCGGGCAGCCGTGACGCGCAACTGCTCAGGCGTCTGATTCAAGCCGCCCTGCGCGAGGGCGCCCATCGCGGGCCCGCCCAGCCGCAGGGAATCGCCCATGAGGCACTGGTCCTGACGCAGCTGCTCGGCGGCACCGGCGTCGAAGCCGTCGTAGCTGTCGCCGACCAGGCTGCCGGGCACCGTGTTGCCGGCCGGAGGCTGGGGGCCGAGCAGCCCGGCCAGCACCGCGCCGATGGCGACCAGCGGAATGAGAGGCCCGGACGCGGCACGCACCCTTCGCGTACGCGCACCGAGTCGGGAACGGCCGCCCTGGGCACGGGGCTGTCTGAACGGTCTGCCGGACGGTGCGTCAGGCGATCTGGAGGAGCGTCTAAGACGCACGAGAACATCCTTCGTCGGAAACGGAGACGGCAAGGAGTGCCCTCGACGAAGAACCGGGCAACGGATCGCTGCTCGCTGCCATGACGTGCCGAACAGACCCTGTTTGCGGCATGACGAAGCCCCCTCCCCCGTGACAACGGCGCTCCCCTGCCGCACACAACTGGCGCATCGGCTAAACGGGTTGCTCTGCCGCGCGACGGACCATTCAGGCATGCAACAAGATCGCCATACAAGATGCCGATCATGACGTGACCGAGAAACGACCGTGCACAGAGAGTGAAGGAATGATGTGCACCCCGTGGCGCATCCGTGACGGCCCGGCCGAGCACCCCGCTCTGGCCGTGCAACATTGACCGAAAGTTGCCACCTGCATGCAATCAGTGGCGACGGGCCTCTGCACACCAGCAACCACGGACGGCAGCGCATCCGACGGCTGGTCGTTGAGCGGCCCATGGGGCTGAAAAAGGCGAACAAGCCTCACGGCGACCTCCCAGGACAGCTCGCAAGCACAGGTACAAGGGAGGCCGGTGGAAACGGACCAGACAACCGGAATTGCTGTCCGAAGTTTTGACACCGCCTGATCTCAGGTGTCAGCCCCGAGCGGAGCGACGCGGTTTGCGTACTCGCGGCGGGTCATGCGCTGCGCCGTGGTCGGCTGGCCATCCTCGCCGTCGACCAGGTGCAGCCCGTCGCCGGTGTTAGCCCCGACGGGCTGGTCCTCCCGCGCACGCGCGGTCAGGAAACCTCGGTGATCCACAGCCAGGAGGGGTCGTGCACGCCGGCCAGGTCGCTGAAGCCGAGCGCGGTCGCCGCCCTCGCGATCTGTGCATCCCACACCGAGCGGTGCTCGGGCGTGGCGTCGGCGCTGACGTGCGTGCCGGGCGGAACGTACTGGCGGTAGGTGACGAGGAACAGCTGCTCCTGCGTGTCGTCGCCGCCGGCCATATAGCTGACGTCGGGGCAGTCGGTGAGCGCGGCGAGTTCTTGTTCGACGCGTTCCGTTTCCTGCCAGGCGGAGCCTTGGACGGGGATGTGGACGCCGTAGGCGGCGAAAGTCGACTTGGTGTCCATAGTGCCCCCTTTGTGATGGAGGAGCAGGTCTGCAGTCGTCCGGTCGGTTCCGGACTGCTGGGTTCTCCTGGCCTGTGAGGGTGCGTGTCATACAGTGAGTGGGGTTCCTCCCGCTTGCCTCGGGAGGAACCCCACTCACTGTCATGCCTCGCGTACCTGCCGTTCGACTTCCTTCTTTGCCATCTCCAGCGCAGTGTCGTGATCGAACAGGTGGGCGGCGACCCACTCGTCGTCACGCTCGGACGCGGGTGGTACGTAGGACCATTCGTGTGCGGCGTCCATCATGTCGTTGTCCATCTTGATGGCCCAGCGTCCGCTGCCGCGCTGCTGCTCTACGTTGATCGATGCGAACACTCCGCCCTCTCCGTGGAGGGATACCGCGTAGCGGGTGATCTCGACGGTCACGGCGGGGATCTCGTTCGTCATTCCCGGCTCCTCTGTTGAGTTCTCAAGGTGTCTTTCCTTCTTGCGATACTTCTAATTTATAGGGCCCCTAGAAAAGGATCTTCGATTGCCTCTACAGTCGTCTTATGACCATCAAGCCGACCGACCTGATCAGCACCTCCGCCGTCACTGAGGCGCTCGCCGCCATCACGGCCATCGCCGATCCCGTCGCCCGGGAGAAGGCCGCACGCGATCTCCAGGACGCCCTCACCAAGGCCATCGCCGAACCCATGACGCAGGCCAAGGCCGTCCGGCAGCAGGCCGTACTCGAACTCCGGCAGACCCTCACCCTCGCCAAGGTCTCCGAGAAGACCGGCCTGTCCGTCCCACGCGTCGACCAGCTCGCCAAGGGCAAATAGCCAGGCGCCTCTCACGACCGCTCCCACGGGCTGCAGCCGAGGTCCTGGTCCTCCAGGCGCCGGGCGACCTGGTCGGCCAGGACACGCTCGCCGGTATCGCCGCCCTGGCTCCACGCCGCCCATAGCCGCGCGTAGGGCTGCTCCCTTTTCCCCGCGCCTTCGAGACCGCCTACTGCTGACGGAGCCGGGCGCAGTCTGCGGTCGTTTGGGCCAGCAGTTCGGTGTCGTCGTCGGGCACAGAGCGCCGAAGATGTACGGCGAGGTCGCGGTACAGGTTCAGCGCTTCCGGCGTGCCCGTCGCGGCGAGGATGGCTGACCACAGGGGAGCACCAGGCTTGGTCTTCTTCTCCACGGCCTGCAGAACGCTGAGCCGGTCCTCGTAGCTGAGGCGGACCAGGTCACGCTGGCCGGTCCGCTCACGTATCTCCAGCCAGGTGGTGACGCGTCCTTCGCGGGCCGCCTTCTTCAGCGCGCCCAACACGAACGGGGCCAGGTAGGCAATCTTCTCGGCGTGCTCCCTCTCCGCCTGCAGCGCCGCGGCCTGCAGGCGGGCCTTCTCCCGCTCGGCGCGTTCACGGCGCTCAGCTTCCTCCCGCTCACGGGCCGCCTCACGCTGCTCCCACAACGCACGCTGCTCCGCTTCCTCCTGCTGGTGGGCCAGCACGCGCTGCTCTCGCCACGCGTGCTGCTCTCGCCACGCGCGTTGCTCCGCCTCCCGCTGCCGGCGTAGTGCCGCGCTCTGCTCCTGCTGCTGGCGGCGCCGGGCTGCCTGTTCGGCATTGACCTTTTCGCGGGCGAGGCGATGCACTTCGCGCTCTGCCGCTGACACGTTCGTGTCGTTCATCAGTTTGGAGACCTGGGCCAACAGCGCATAGGTGGGCGTCTGCTGCAGCTGCTGCAAAAGCGACTCGCGCTCCTGAGCGCGCTGGTCCAGTTCCTCTTGACCGCGCTTGAGAGCCAGCCGGAGGCGGGCGACGTTTTCCGGGAGGTGGTCCTTCTCCAGGAGCCGCTTGAGGGCGCCCACCCGGGTGTAGAGGAGCTCGGGCTGCTCGCGCAGGGCCCGGTCGAGGTGCATCACGGCGAGCTTGACGGCATCGTCCTGACGCCCGGTGCTGGCCCCGTTCGGGCGCGGAGCCATGTCGGTGATGGCGCGCCGGGCGGGAGCGGGCGGTTGCTGCGGGCGCGGGGCGTCGGTCAAGGGTGCGCGTACCGCGTCAGGCCGGGTGGTGGTATTCAGACCTCTGGGCGTCAGCGTGACGTTGTCGAGACTGTCCCAGGTGGTGCCCTGGCCGGGGTGTTCGGTGCCGAACCGCATGACACGGCCGCCGCCGGGCCGGTCCTCGAAGCGGAGGCGTTGCACGTAGCCGCGCTCGTTGAGGATATTCGTCGGCACCCGGACGCCCGGCCCGAGAATGATCTCCCAGGAGTCACCGTTCCAGTCCGCGGGCTGGTTGCGGTCGAGATGGACCAGGAGGGTGCGCCCGTCCTCGAGCTGGATGAGGACGGCGGAGCCGAGCGGCTCCGGGTAGGTGAACTGGGCTGTCAGGCCCTGGGCGTGGAGCCAGGCCGCGAGGTGGGCCTTGGCATACAGGTGGTCGGCGCTGTCCTTGCCGCGTCCGGTCCGCGTGCAGCGCACCGATTCGTCGCTGGTGCCGTAATGGGCGAAGTGGCAGATCTTGTCCGTGCATCGCCGGGTGGTAAGCCGCCGGCCGCAGCCGCCTTCGAACATCGTGCCGCACCAGATGGTGACATCGGCGTGCTCAAGACGGAACGCGTCCAGTTCATCAGGCGTCTCCGGGCAGAGAGCCGGATCGTCAGAATCCGGACTGCCGAACACCGCGGTGCGAATCAAGCGCCTGTCCACAGCACCCCCTGAGAACAACTACCAGGTAACACGTTGTCATTGTGTACGACGGCACTGACAACCAAGCCTGCCTACGCTGTGTTTGAGGCTGGCCGTTTCTGCGTCTCCCGGAGCGAGCTGGCTGCGCCTGCGGCCAGCTCGTAAGAGCGGTGGCGTAGGCAGACATCACGTTCTGGCAGAAGCGGGCGGATGCCGGGGTCGTGGTCGTCTCCGTCGTACCGCCTGCCGCCCGGCTCACCCGGATCGGTGCAGTTCTGGCCAGCCTTCGCGTCACAGACGGAGCAGCGGCGGCGGATCCAGAACCGGCGGGCGAGGATGGTGTCGAACTGAGCGAGGACGCTGCCGCCGGCGGCCGGAGCGACCATGCCGCGCTCGGTCATCATCTTGCCGATCGCCGCGCCGAGACCGAGCGGCTCGCGGCCGTCGCGGCGTACGACTGTGCCGGTGCGCCGCTTCGGCTTCTTGGTGGTGGCGCCGTTCTTCTTCGCCGCCTTCCGGGCCGCGACCAGGGCCTGGCGCGCGAGGTCGATGCCGCTCAGACCGGTCATGCGATCACCGCCCCGGCCGTGCGCGGGGCGAGCCCGCGCAGCTGCTCCAGTCGCGTCGCGAGCAGGTACTTGGCCACGCGCTCGCGGGCCGTGTCGGCGGCCCTGGTCGCGGCCGCGATGGCGTCGGCGCCATTGGGGTTGTGCTTGAACCAGTGGCGGCCCTGTTCGGTCTTGTACGCCCGCCGGGCCTCCGCTTCGGCTTCCTCGGTCCGTCCCAGCATCGCCAGGGCCGTGTCCTGGTGATCCTGAACGGCCTGCTGCGCGGTCTGGAGCGCGGCGAAGGCGTACGCGTCCTGCGCTGCCTCCGGATCGGCCTCCAGGACGGCGATGTCGGTGATCTCCAGGAACTCCTGCCACACGGTGGCGACGCTATGGCCGATCGTCGTGCGGGCCCCGGCGGCGACGGCCGCGACGTTGCCCGGGTCGGCCAGGTCGGCAGACCAGACCGCCGTGAGGAGACCGGCCTCACCGATCAGGGCCTCGGTCTGACGACGGTGGTCGCACACTTCGCACAGCCCGGCTGCTTGAGCCCGCCCGCAGTCCCCGCACGGCAGGGCCTGACGCACCGCGTCGGCGGCGGCCGCGGTCGCACGTTCGGCCTCCGCCCGCTGTGCCGCTGCCGCACGGGCAGCATCCCGGCGGGCCTGCTGCGCGCGGGCCTGCTCCCGCCGCCACACCAGATCCTCCGCCTCAATGGCCGCTTGCTCACCCAGCCGCTCCTCAAGGACGCGCCGCCGCTCGCCGTCGGACAGGCCGGGCAGCTCCCGGTCGATGTCTGCGCAGATCCGCGCACGGCGGGCACGACGGAGGTGGATGACGTTGCCACAGTTCTCGCAGTCCTCCCCGGTGTCCAGCCGGACTCCGTCGTCGCACTTGTGGTGCGAGCAAGCGCGCCGCTGGGGCAGACCCCGCCGGATCAGCCAGGGGAACGGCTTGTGGACCCGGGCCTCGCCGCCGGTCTCCTCCAAGCGGTCGGTGAGCCGGTCGGCCAGCAGCCGCGGTGCACCCTCCGGCGCCACACCAAGGCCCGCCAGCTGCGCCAGCTCCGCCTTCACAGCCGCCTCCACCTGGTCCTGCTGCCACCCGGACAGCCGTTCCCACAGCCACGCCACCGGCCCCAGGGCTACCCGCAGACGAAGATCAGCAGGCAGGCTCACCCTCCGCTGCTGCTGCGCTTTTTCCCACCCTGGGCCCTTCGGCCGGCCACCGGCGCCGGCAGCACGCTGCCCATCACGCTCGTCGACCGGGAACTCCTTCGGCTGTTCCCCGCGGAGCGGGCCGCCGTCCTCGCGCAGGCACGCGCGGTCCGGCAGACCGTGGTTCCCACGACGGCCTTCGCCGGAAAAACCACCAGCGAGAACGAGAGAACCAGCAGAAGTAACCACAGAAGCGTGGAGAGCGTGGTGCTGTGCAGTAGTGGCGAGGTCTGCCAATCCTGCGATCCCGTCCTGCCCGGCACCCTCCATCCCAGTCGCTACAAGGGTCTCGCCCGTCTCGCCGGACTCAAGATCTCTGGATGCAGTACCGGCGAGGTCTGAAAACACGGCGTCCGCGACCCGACGGGCCTCCCGCACGGCCACACCGTGGGCCTTGGCGACCGGCACCAAGCGCACCCGCGACTGCGCGTTCAGGCCCGAGCCGGTCTCCTTGCGCACCACGTCCGCGACGCCGTGCTCCTGGAGCCGCTTGAGGACCTTCGCCCCGGCCGCCGCCGTGCAGCCCAGCAGCCGCGCCACCGTTGCGGCCGGACGCCCCCGGGACGTGTCTACCGAACCGGGGCACAGCTGCAGCCAGCCCGCCGAACCTGTCGTCAGCACCATCAGCAGCAGCCCGAGCCGGTCCGTCGCAGCTCCCCGACCCGTACGCCCGGCGAGCAGCCCGGCCGGGACCGGTTCCTTGTCCTTTGGCGCCCACCCCGGACCGAACAGCACCTCGATCAGGCTCAGCAGCACCGCCAGCTCCGAGCGGGACAGCGCCAGCGCATGCCGCCGGTCGCCGGCCTTTTGCGCCCGGTACATCGGGATCACCCAGCACTCCAGCCCCGTCGCGTGCCCGAAGGCGTTCGTCGCGACGTTCGAGCCGAGGAACCCGGCAGTGCGCAGCTCGGGCAGCACCGTGTGCGCGACCGTCGACTGGGAGACTCCCAGCCACCGACCGAGCTCCGCCGCCCAGATCTTCGCCTGGTAGTCGTTGCGGACTTTCGCCTTCGCCGTCAGCACGACCGAGGCCAGCCGTGCACCGTCCGACGCCCCGGCCAGCGCCGGAGACGTCACCAGCGCCCGCACCGCGGCGAGCAGTCGGGCCCGCATCGTCTTCGACAGCTGGAGTGGCTTCCCCAGCTCCAGCGGCACGACCGGACAGGCCTGCGTCGGGACCGACCGCAGCCGACGCCGCGAGAGCACAGCGGACGACGCCGCCACGGCACTCACCGGCCCACCCGGAAAAATGCCAGAACATGATTCATCCGGTGACCCTGGACCAGGTCACCTGTGGACAGATTCCGGAGAGCGGCAGCAGGCCTGTGGACAACAGGATCGCCCGCGGGGCCGACGGGAGGCGGGATGAAGGGGTGCACACCTGCTACAGGTGTCGCGATCGAGTCCGGTGTGACAGTGGACAGGCGCCAGATCGGCAGGACGTTCCGAACAGCGGGACGTACCAGGCAAAACGGGCTGTGACATTGCGCGAGACGGGTGGTCACGGACGTGCAAAAGCGCATGAAACAGGCATAAGCGGGCTGGCGAAAGCCCGGATGGTCGTGCAGAATGACGACGTCCTCCTTCTTTGAAGGTGGTCGTGCAGAAGCCCCACTTCGGGGTGTTTTAGGTTCAGGCAGAACCGAGAGTTGAACCGCTCGCAGCCGGTTGGCGCCGGGGCGGGCAGCTCCTCCAAGAGGTCGGCAAACCTCACGGAGAGCAGATGGGCGCTGGACCTGGTGACGGGCAATCACCAAGGGCCAGTCGGCCCGGGGCGGCCAGAAGTCCTGCGATGCAGGCGCCGCCCCCGAAGACCTACGTCATCCCGACCCCTTCAGCCGAGGGGCGGACCAGGATGCGCGCGGACATCACGAACGCCCCGTCGAAGGACCAGCAACCGGCATGGCTGCTGCCCCCACGGCGGGGTGCTGTGTGTCGGGTGACGGGTACGGGTACCCTCATCACGTCGGCACCTTCCTTCTCGCGAAAAGGGTGCTCGGCAGGCCCCAGGACCCCTCTCACAAGGTCCTTCGGCCACGTGGCCCCTCCCGGCTTGTCCAAGGCCGGTCGACGGGGCCACTTTTCTTTTTGATCAACGCTGGGGGTCACTGTACCGGCCCCGCCGAACCCAACACGGCCCCGGGCGAAACGTGTCGCAAAGCTGGACAACCACTGACGGCCCCTCACGACCCGCACCTCCCGCCGAATTCGCACCCCACACGCATCAACTGCGCCACACGTACCATTGATCCGAGCAGGAATCGGCCCGTGATCCAAGCGATTTGCGCGAAAATCTCCGCGAATTCCACCGGGCGGGAAACAACCTGATCGCGACGCCCGCCTGGCGGAACGTGCCAGCGATCACCCGTCCGGAAAACCCGGTACGGTTCCTGCCCGTGACCCGACTTGCCCTCTTCGACCTGGACGGCACACTCGTCGACCGGCAGACCGCTGTCGAAGACGCTCTTACTGAACTTTGCCGCGCGCACGACTTCAACACCCCCACCGAGCAGTGGCTGCGCGCAGCGCTGGTCGACCGAGCGAATCCCGAAGACTTCGTCCGGCTGCGCGACGTCTTCGACATTGCCGAGTCCGCCCCGCAGTTGTGGCAGGAGTACGTCGACCTCATAGCGGCCGCCGTCACCTGCCGCCCGGAGGTACTCACGGGCTTGGCACGCCTTCGCGCGGCCGCATGGACGATCGGCGTCATCACCAACGGGGCCGGCGACATCCAGCGCACCAAACTCGCCAGGACCGGCCTTGCCGGAATGGTCGACGGCATCGCGGTCTCCGGCGACCTGGAGATCCGAAAGCCAGACCGGCGCCTCTTCGAACTCGCGGCCACCCGATGCGGCGTCAGCCTCGCAGACGGTGGCTGGATGGTCGGCGACAACCCGGCCGGGGACATCGGCGGTGGCCAGCGGGCTGGCCTGGGCACCATCTGGCTGCGCGGCCGCCCCTGGCCCGACGAACTCGCCGCCCCGCACCACGTCGTCGACGACGTCAACGACGCCATCACCATTCTGCTCAACGAGACGGAGTAGCACCGTGGACCAGCCGACCGTCGGCATCCTCCACCCGGGCAGCATGGGCGCCGCCGTCGCCGCCTGCGCCGCAGCCAACGCGACCGCGGTCCTGTGGTGTGAGAACGGGCGCAGCACCGCGTCCGCGGAGCGCGCCGCAAAGTTCGGCCTGACGCCCGTGGCGACGCTGTCCGAGCTGCTGGACCGCAGCGACATCGTCATCAGCCTCTGCCCGCCGGCCGCTGCTGAGGACCTGGCCCGTGACGTCTCGGAGCACCGCTTCGCCGGAGTGTACGTAGAGGCGAACGCCATCAATCCCGAGCGAGCGAAGCGGATCGTTGCGCTGCTCGAACACGGCACGACCGTCGTGGACGGCGGTGTCGTCGGCTCCCCGCCGATCCGCGGCAAGACGCCCACCTTGTACCTGTCCGGCCCGGCCGTCGCGTCCGAGCGCATCGAGGCGCTGTTCGCGGGCACCGCCGTACGAACAGCGGTGCTAGGCACGGAGGTCGGGAAGGCGTCCGCACTGAAGCTGTCGTACGCCAGTTTCCAGAAGACATCGCGGGTGCTGGTGGCGCTCGCGGTCGGCATGGCTCGAGAGCACGGCGTCGACCAGGAGCTCATAGAGATCGCATCGAGGCGCACCGACTCGTACCTGTCCGAGTCGCAGTACGTCGCCAAGGCCGCGGCCCGGGCATGGCGCTGGGGCCCCGAGCTGGAGGAAGCCGCCGACACCCTTGCGGCCGCCGGCCTTCCACCGGAGATGCTGCGCGCGGCCGCGTCCACGCTGGCACGATGGAACGACGTCAAGGACGACAGCGAGCTCACGCTCACCGGCGCCTTGGACCGACTCGCCCAGCCGTAGC
Source organism: Streptomyces ortus (assembly GCF_026341275.1). NCBI lineage: Bacteria > Bacillati > Actinomycetota > Actinomycetes > Kitasatosporales > Streptomycetaceae > Streptomyces > Streptomyces ortus. The sequence continues at coordinate 55,836 of NZ_JAIFZO010000002.1, read as the reverse complement.
CCGCGCTCATCCCGTCGCCGCTCCTGCCCGCTGCGCCAGCAGCTGGTTGATGAGCCGTGCCGCGTCGGGCGGCGCCGACACCGTGGTGTCCACGGTCAGGTCCCAGACCGCGCCTGGGTGCGCGTCCAGGTCCTCGCGAGTCGTGTCCCACGCCGCCAGACGTGCCGCGGTGTCGCTGTCGCCTCGCCCCGCCGATCGCTGCTCGGTCACCTCACGCGGGCACCACAGCAGCACCACCGACCAGTCGGCCTGATAGCCGTCGATCAGCGCTCGGATGCCGTCGACCTGCCCAAGGTGCACCACGGGCACCCCGGCCGCGAACGCGGCGTCGACGCCGGGCCGGTCGATCGCGTACGTGTTGCCGTACCGCGCGTTCGCGTAGACGACGTCGCCTGCGGCCTCCAGCTTCCGCAGCTGCTCCGCCGTGCCCATCCGGTAGCCGTCAGACTTGCCCGTCCCGACCTTGAGCCGCGCAAACTGCACGTACCTGGAGTCGAGTCCGCTGAGCGCGGCAGTGACGGTGTCCTTGCCCGAGGCTGGCGGACCGTACAGGACCACGCCCGGCTTCGGGTTCACGCGTACATCGCCCCCATCGCCTGCCGGGCCTGGTCCGCGAGGCTCACGGCGGTCCCCAGCCGGTTGTCCACGACCAGATGCGGGACTGCCGGGCGGAGCTCCAGGTCGATCGTGGCCATGTACTCGTCCCAGCGCTGGAGCTTCCACGCGTCCCGGGCCGCGGAGCGGAAGGTGATGTACTCCCGCATCGACTCCTCATCGCAGCGGACCCACACCGGGAAGACGTCCACACCCATCGCGCCCGCACGGTTGGCCAGGCGCTGCATCCAGTCCGAGTCAGTCATCTCGGAGATGAACGGGGCGCTCAATACCGTGGAGATGCCGCACTTGATGTTGGCCATGGCCGACTGCATCAGGCAGTCGTACTCCACGGGCCGGACCTTTTCCCGGTAGAGCGCGGTGTGCCGATCGTTCGGGTCGCCGCCAAGCGCGACCAGGAGCTGTTCCACCAGTGGCCTGGTGAGCGGGTCCTTATCGAGCAGCGGCCAGCCGGTGAGCTGGACGAAGAACCTCGCTAGCTCGGTTTTGCCGCTCCCGGCGTAGCCGCCAACCAGGATCAGTACGGGGCGGTGCGGATCGCCCCCAGTGTGCCTGCGCTTCCAGGCGTCGATGATGCGCTGCTGGAGAGCGATATGCCCGGCGTCTGTACTGCCGGGGGAGATGCGATGGATGGCTCGTTCGACAGCCAGGACGTGCGCGCCGTTGAGACTGTCTTTCACCGGCGTGAGCTTGAACGACGTCTCTTCATCGGGCAGAGCGTTCCGGAAACCCAAGTCAGGCTCGGTGGCCCGGTAGAGGAGGCAGTAGGCGCGGCGGTAGTGCGGGCCCGGGTAGACCTCGCCTTGCTCGTGTTGCCACAAGGTCTGAGGATTTGCCGCCGGGATTCCCTTCAGCTTGGCCTGCTCAGCAACCGCCCGCAGCCGCTCGCCAGCCTGCTCCAGCGTCAACCCGTGCGACTCTCGCTGCTCGTGCAGCCGCTCGGGCCTCCACCCCAGGTGTCTCCCCACGCCGGTGACCTCCGTATTTCCCATGGCCCGGACCCTATGGCCGGAGCCCAAAAACCCGTGTGTATGCGGATGTTGAAAACGTGTGAACGAGGCCGTGCACAGGCTTCGACAAACTGCTGTGATGTTCCGTTTCCTTCGTCGCCAGTGTGATGGGGCCCACAAGTTGCAGTAGTCGAAGGGGTGCAGAGACGTGGGTGTTGAGGTCTACGACGGTCGTGGTCACCGTCCCTTACGCCGACAGTCAGACGGCCAAGGGCCGGCTCGCGCTCGATCAAAGTATCACCTTAAGTGGGTTCCGCTTAAGGGGGGAGTGATGGAAAGGTGCCCCAGCCTTGAGGCTTGGGACGCTTGGGATGCGACATCACACGACGTTGAGCCGGTACCTCATGCGATAGCGATGCGCAGCTTTCGCAAGAAGGGACACTTCGATCGGGCGGTCGTTATCCGAGTAGACGACACGGAACGTCAACAGCACCGGCATGTCCTTGGGGAGCTGGAGGGCCACCACCTCGTCCTCTGTGGGGATCTCCGAGGAAACCTCGTCGATGAACTCGCGCGGCGGATAACCCAGTTCGCTCAGAAGCGTAGGGGTGCCCCCACGGATCTTCCGGCGCTCCATCATCGCCGTACCTTCAGCCAGCCCAAGAGGGTAGTACGACCGCGTGAGCTCGGTGGGTTCCTCGTCCAGGAGCAGCACCTGTTTACGCAGAAGGGCACGCTCGTCTTGCTCCAGCCCGAGCGCCTGAGCGACTTCACTTGGTGGGGTGACCACAGCTACGTCCATCAGCTTGGACGAACCTCGCTGCGAGCGCTTTGCGGCCTCACTGATCCATCGGTAGGGCTCTCCGGTGGCGGCGGGCGGCATGTACACCGCCGGCGAGATGGCCTGCTGGGTACTGCCCTTGACGAACACGCCCCTGCCGGGTTGGCCGACCAGGAGCTCTTCCTCCTTCAGCATCAGGAGAGCCTTCTGCACAGTGGTACCCGCGACGCCATACTGCTCCATCAAGGCAGGGGTCGACGGCAGTTGCGCTCCGGGAGCCAGATCCCCTCGGGTGATCTGGCGGCGCAAGCCTGCAGCGATCTTCTGGTGAGCCGACCGCTTATCGTCAAATGCTCTCGCCATGGGTCAGCTGGCCTGCTTCCTCTGTCGGTACTGCAGGTGCCGCGTCATGGTCATGACGCTGACTTCCATCGGCGTGCCGGTGGTGGACATGGTGAATCGGGTCAAGACCAGTACGGGTGTGCGTGCCGGCAGGTCGAGCTCCTCACGCTCGCGAGCAGTCGCAGTGGACGCTGCAACGTCTTCAAGGGGTTCGCTTTCAGGGGTGAAGCCCAGTTTGGCGAGCAGCGTTACTGCGCCACCTGGAATCCTTCTCGCGTCCGCGAGCGGGGTGCCTCGGGCGATGTGCGCCGGGTAGTACGAATCGGCAAGCTCGACGGGTCGGTCGTCCAGTGTGATCAGGCGACGGCGAACCACGACCATCTCGCTGGTGTGAATGCCGAAGAAGTCACGCACTGGCTGTGGCGCCTCTACCTCCTGAACTGCCAGAAGGCGCTGACCGCCCCGTCGGCCGTGTGCTGCCGCCTCGGCGCTCCAGGCGTCGCCCTGTCCTGCTCCGCGCGGCACGAGGTACGGCTGCGCTTCGCCCATCCACGCATCGTCGCTGCTCACGACTCATCCCCTTGGATCGTCCAGACCTTCTCCAAACCCTAATCCCCTGACGCTTGAGCCATCATGGCGCCCACGACACCTTGCCACCTTAAGGCTCATGCGCTTATGGTCTCACTTAGTCATCCCGTGAGAGACGGATTACCTAAAGACGCCTGTCTTGATCTGCCCGAATCGCATGGCCCACCTCTGCGGGACCTCCTACCGAAGGGAGCTCCACCTCGTGAACGTCACCCGCCGCCCCGTCTCCAACCTCGCCACCGAGGACCTTGACGCTGAGACACAGGACCTGCTGGACGCGATCGAAGTGGGGCTGCCGGACTTCGGCGACACCGGTCTGGTCGACCTGGACGTCGCCTTCGGTACGCCACTGGCGATGTACGAGGCCGGCTTCCTGCCTCACGAGAGGCTGGAGGGCCTGGACCTGGAGGCGGCGATCGAGGCGATCGAGGCCCGGGAGAACCGGATGCTCGCCGCCCGTGACATCGCGGCCGCCGACCCGGGCCTCGCCCGCTTTGTGCGCGAGCGCCTGATGGATGTCCTTCTTCCCTACGCCGCGCAGCTACAGATCGCCCGGTCGGCCACTGGCACGGCCCTGCCCGTCGCGGCCTGACCTTCCCCTTGCCGGGTCTTCGGACCCGGCTCCCCCACCCGGAACTGCCCCTGTGGGCGGCGCCGGATGAGGGAGCCGGAACTTCGGCCCCTACCAGCACGACCGCAGTAGTCGCCACTTCGGTGGCCCCGGAGTCTGAGGCACTTCTAACTCCTCTCGGGACCAGGACTGCTGTGTGCACGTCGCAGCGCTGATGCGTTGTCTGTCCGTCAGGACGCCGGTTCGCCGTGCGGCCTGGAGGGCGGAGAGAGCACCTGCGAGGCACCCCTGTCACTCCGTAGAAGGAGCCCTCATGCTTACGCGAACCCGTGACCTCACCGCTCAGAAGCGTCCGCGCCGGGCCCGGTCCCGTGCCATCAGCACCCTCCCGCCGCTGGTCGTCTCCAGCCTCAAGCCGCACGAGGTCGACCTCGCCTACTCCACGCTGGTCTGCCCCACCTGCCGCACCTGGGTGCCGATCAGCACGCCGCACAGCTCGCGGCCCAAGCTGGTCCCCCACCACACGGAGAAGGCCGGCACCGACGACCCGATCCGCTGCCCCGGCAGCCACCGCCTGGTCACCGTCAACCTCACCGTCGACCAGTGGTTCCAGCGGCTGGAAGAGGGCCTGACCCAGACGAACGGACGACGCTCCACCCGCGTGATCCGCAAGCCGAAGACTGGTTCGACTCCCGCCGTCATGCAGATCGTCGGCGGCACCGTCGACGACAAGACGGCCCGCAAGCTGGACGAAGCCCACGTCCGCGGCTGTTCCACCTGCTCCGTCAAGGACGACAAGGGCAACATCCTGCGCACCGTCGACCTCACATCCCGGTGCGCGGACGGCCGCCGCCTCGCCCAGCTCGCTGCGCACACCAAACGCCTCGCCCCCACCCGCCGCAAGGCGCAGATGGACCACGAGGACTTCAACGACCGCCGCGCGTGGGGCCTGCGCCTCCTGCACGAGCAGCAGTGGCAGAACGCCTCCGAGTCGGTCGCCGACGCCGACCTCCAGCGCGTCCGCGACACCCTGGCCGCGCTGATCAAGGCGCTCAACCCGGCCAGGATCGACGCACCCCAGCTCACCGACTGGGAGCGCGCCGACCTCATGAGCGCGATCACGCTTCTTGCGGTGCAAGAGGAGCAGCTCAGCCGGTAGCCCTGTCTGACGCCCCGTGTTGCCCAGGCGTCACCGGCCCGCCCTGTGCGGTCCGGTGACGGTGGAGAGCACTGGGAAACATCCCAGTCCCGACATCCGGAGGACCACGATGACGATCAAGCTGGTCAGGGACGTCGTCAACGTCTACGACCTCAACACCAGGCAGTTCGTGCGGTGCGAGAGCCACACGATGAGCCGACGCCAGATGGCGGCGGCCCGCGTCCTGGACGACACGCTGACCGAGTACGCCACCACCGACCGGGACGGCAACCCGCTGTGCGTCGTCCTGCAGGTGGAGAACGACCTGTCGGAGTGGGCCGACTACAGCCTGAACGCCGGCGGCGAGCGTGTGGACGCCGGCACGGTCTGGGAGTTCACCGGCACACAGACCTCAACGGCTGCGGACGTTGCCGTGTACGACATCGAGTACGACGTCCGCTGCACCGCCGACCGTGCCGACCGGGAGCCCTGGGAGCGCATCGCCGGTCATGAGGCAGACGGCGTTCTGGCGGACTGCGCCGCGATGGGCGACACCGTCCAGACGTACGAGATGACCGCCCGCGACGGCACGCCGCTGCGGATCGCGCTCCTGCTGCAGGGCGAGATCGAGGCAGGCAGGACCGACATGGGCGCGGTCTACGAGTACACCCTCTGACCTGCCTGCACGACCGCAGCCTGCGCTGCCCGTCGTCGACCGGGCCCGCCTTGATGGCGGGGTTCGGCCGGCGGCGGAGTGCGCAGGACGCACTAGCCCCGCCGCACATGACGAACCCCCAGGGATTGCGCCCCTGGGGGTTCCTGGTGCTGCGGGCGCCCTTCCACAGAAAGGGAACCCACCGCATGCCCAGCATGACCGACGCCACCATGCCCGTCACCGCCACCCGCCCTCAGCTGCCGCGGCGACCGATCCCGCACGAGAAGACGCCGGACCGTCCCACGCCGACCAGCCCGCGCCCTCACCCCCGCACCGTCGGCGGACACGGCGACTGCGAGGTCGGCCCTCGCCGGCCCGGCGCGATCTACCAGAACGTGACCGGCGCCTTCGAAGTCCTCGCGCTCATCACCGATCCGCGCGAGGCCGCGCAGCTGCTGCGCCGCGACAGCGCGAAGTGGGCGGTCATCGTCCGCGATGTGCTGCGTGCCGACGGCGAGCCGTTCGCGGTCGGCACGGTGTGGACCACCGAGGACCACCTGGTCCGCGAGGCCAAACCGACCACGGTATACGCCCCGGCGGCCTGACGATCCCCCACGGTCCCTCTCCCACCCCGCCAACGCGTCGGGTGTGGAGGCGGGCCGTGGCTGGCCGTCCGGCCCGCCACGGCGACAGCCCCGGAACTCTGACCTTCCGGGGCTGTCCTGGTCAGCAGGAATTGGAGTTCCATATGACCGCTCAGATCATGGCACGGCCCCGCCCCGGCACGGCAGGGCCCGACGACGCAAACCGTCGTCTCGGACAGCACCTCCTGGACGTCGTCCGCCGCCAGGACGCCGCGATCCCCGCCGAACGGCGCGCCCCGCGCACCGTCGCGGAGATGCGGGCCCGGCTCGCGGAGCGCATGACCGATGACGCGTGCGGACTGTGCGGGTTCTGGCGCTGCCGTTGCAGTGAGCAGAGCATCGCGACTGCACACCCGGTGTCGGCCCGCTCGGCAAAGACAGAGGCCACCCGATGATCCTCACTCTCACCGACGCGGAGCGCGAGGAACTGTCGCGCAAGGTCAAGGAAGCCAACAAGCGGTCCGAGAACCGCCCCCGTGGCTGAAGACCTCTACGACCGCTACCAGCTCGCGTATGGCGCGCACCGCGCCCATCACGGCACCTGCACCGCGTGCACGGACACCGAACGCTGCCCGGCCGGGCAGCGGCTGTACGGCACGTTCGCCCGGCTGCAGGAGTCCTACCTCAACCGTCAGCGCGCACAACGGTGCTGACGATCCGACCAGCCCGACACCGCCACCTCTGTCGGCTGCCTGACCCGCACGGCCCGGCCACCGCACCCCCTACGCGATGGGCGGGCCGTGCGCGGTCCAAGGGAGCCACGCAGCCCGCGCACCCTCACCCCACCGTTGACCTCTCGGAGGTTCTGCATGCGCACCCTCACCCCGCCGGCCACACCCTCCCGCCAGCCCCGCAGCCTGTGCACGCACAAGCAGCCCTGCCCGAGCGCCGCCAGCCCCGACCAGGAGGCTGCGGTCGTCATCGCCGCGCACCCGGAGCAGGGATGGAGTCTGCTGTGCAACGGCGCCCTGCTCTTCGACGACACCGGCGTGCTGGCCGACGGCCGGGTCATCGACCCGCACCGGCCCTTCACCGCCACGGCCTGACGGCTGACCGTCACCGCCCGCACCTGCCCGCCGACCACGGCGGCCGGGGGTCGGGCGATGGCGGTCGGCCGGACAGTCCGGCCGGTCCATGAGGAGGATGCCATGGCCCACACCCTTCCGCTCCGGGCGCCGCTGGACGACAACGGCCTGCCCCACCACGAACCGGCACCGGCTCCCGTGCCGCCCCCGGCTCCCGCTCTCGTGACAGAGACCGAGGCCGGGCTCGGGGGGCGCGACTACAGGATCACTCCGCAGGGCATGACCGAGATCTTCGCCCGTCTGACGCCGTATCTGCCGCCGTACCTGAAGGCGGTGCAGCATCACCCGCACTACCTCCGGTTCGAGTTCGCGCCGTTCACGGGACGCGAGCCGGAGCCGTGTGCTCCGGCTGTCCGCCGCGACCCGAAGCTCGCCCACGGGGCGGACGACGAAGCCGAGCGGGCGTTACGGAACGCGGCCGTCGGCATCCTGGAAGACCTGTACGACCAGGCCCGGGGGAAGTGGAAGAACGCCGCGTACGTGGCGGACCTGAAGCAGGTTGTCGGGGATGCCGTCACCCGCTGGCAGACGTACGAGCGGGAGCTGAAGGCGCTGGAATCAGCGTCCGGCTACCTGCGCACTCCTCAGGCTTCCACGGAGTGGATGTCGGCGCTCTCCCGCCTGGTCGACGCGCAGGAGCGGGCCCTGGCCGCGGCTTCCGCGTTCGACGACCGGGCATGCGAGATCGCCCGCGTCCACGACACGCACCTGTACGCCGACCTCGGGCACGACGCCGCCCTCGAACAGGCCGGCTACCCCGAGGCCAAGCACTGGCACATCGCATCCGCCGACACCTACGCCACCTCCTGGGGGCCCGGCGTGCCGCTCACGGAGCAGGTACGCCGCCTCATCAAGGACCAGGACACCCACGTCGCCAAGGTCGCCCGCCTGGCCGGCACGGCCGGCTGACGTAAGCCCGCTCACCGGCCCCCTTGCAAGCAGCCCGCTTCGGCCCCACCGACCGCTGTTTCGAGGGCGGCCGTCCCTGTTTCGGGAACGGCCGCCCTCGTTTCGCGCACGCCCTGAACCGCCCCTTCCGGAGGACCTGATGACGCTCACCGACTGGCCGCGCACCGCGGCCGAACCTGCCCCCGACCCGGCGCCGCCGACCGCCGTTTCGGGAACACCGACGCCGGTTTCGCAGACACCCGCCGCCGTTTCGGACGCACCGGATTCCGTTTCGCAGACGACAAACGGAACCGGAACCACGTCCGGCGGCGACCGGCTGATGACGGCCCTGTCGATCGCGGTTGCGCTCGGCGGACCGCTGATCGGTGTCATCGGCTTCGCGATGTCCTACGACACTCTCTCGAAGAAGGCCGCGAGCTGGGGGTTCAGCGAGCAGCTCGCACCCTGGTTCCCGATCGGCGTGGACGCGTCGATCATCGTGTTCCTCGCGCTGGACCTGTACCTGATCCGCAAGGACACCCCCTGGCCGCTGCTGCGGCTGGCCGCGCACGCCATGACCGGCGCGACGATCTGGTTCAACGCCTCCTCGCAGGGCGAGATCGGCGACGACGTCGTCAAGGCCGCCAGCCACGGCGTGATGCCGTTCCTGTTCGTGATCGGCGTGGAAGCCGCCCGGCGCCTGTTCATCAAGAAGACGCAGCTCGAAGCCGGTACGCACACCGACCGGATCCCGCTGCAGCGCTGGATCCTCGCCCCCGTCGCCACCCCGCGGTTCTACCGCCGGATGCGGCTGCACAACGTCGCCTCCTACCCGCAGATGATCCGCCGCGAGCAGGACCTCATCGGCTACAAGCAGTGGCTCACCCGCAAGTACAACGGCGACCTGTCCAAGGCGTCCGAGGACGAGCGGCTGCCGATGAAGATGGCCGCCCACGGCTACACCGTCGCCGAAGCCCTCGCCCTGCCGGAGCGGCAGGAACGCGAGGCAGAGACCCGGGCGGAGGAGCAGGAGCGCCGGCGTCTGGACGCGGAAACGCGCCGGGAGGTCGCCCGCAAGCGCGCCGAAGCCGAGCGCCTGGAAGCCGACGGCGAGCTGGAAGCCGTCCGCGCCCGGGTGGAGGGCGAGACCGGCCAGGCCCGCGCCCATGCCAAGGCACAGGTCGGCGCTGCCCAGCGGGCCGTGGTCCTGGAAGAGCAGGCGCTGGAGACGGCCGTCATTGCCGAAGCCCGCGCCCGCGAGGCAGAAGCCGCCCGCCGGGAAGCCAAGGAGCGCGAACAGAAGGCCGCCGCTGATCTCCAGACAGCGGTACTGGAGAGGCAGGCAGCCGAGAAGCGGAAGGAAGCAGCGGAGGCCGACCGGGTGGCCGCGGCGGAAGCTTCGGCGATCGAGACGGCCGCCATCGCCGAAGCCCGCAAGGTTGCTGCCGAAGCCGACCGGGCCGCTGCCGAAACGGCACGGGCTGCTGCCGAAACACGGCGCGCTGCCGCCGAAGCCGACCGCCGCACCCAGGAGGAGAACACCCGCCAGGAGGTCGCCCTCGCGCAGCGGCTGGCGGCCCGCGAGGCTGCTGCCGAAGCCGAGCTGCGTGCCGCCGAAGCGCGGCTGGCCGCTGCCGAAATCGAGCGGTCCGCGGTCGAAACCGAGGACGCCGCACGGCTCACCCCACGTGAGCGGGCGGTGCGCAAGGTCGCCCGCATGACGTTCGCGGCCGGCCTCACGGTCGACGGCCTGGCCGCTGAGGACGTCCATCACGAACTGTGCGACCTGATCTCGATCGCCGATGTCCAGCGCGAGCTCGCAGTGTCGTCCACAGACACCGCGTCCAAGTACCGCCAGGAAGCCGCCGCCCTGATCGTGCACGGCTACCGGCCCTGATCCACCCGGACTGTCCCGACGGTTCCGCCGGCCCCCGAAGTGAAGCAAGCACCTCGGGGACACGGCGAAGGCGCCGTAGACGCCACCTGCACCTTTTCACCCCAGCGCACCGCCCCACCACCCCGAGGAGACGCCCCGCCGTGACCAGCACCAACGATCCGAACTACTCGCCTCTGCGTGATGTCGCGCAGTCCCCGGCGGCCACCGCCCGGTACCTGGCAGATGTCCAGCGGGTCCTGCTGGACATCGGCAAGAACCTAGAGACCCTCGCCCACGAGACCCGCGTGCACCTGCGCGACACCCACGTGGAGGGCGACCGCTGGTACCAGGCCCAGCTGCGGGCCCGGCCCGTCGAAAAAGCCCTCGCAGACGTCCTGAAAAACCTGAACAGCCTGACGGCGGGCCTGGAAAAGAGCGCCTACAAGCGCCGCGCCCACGACGAGAAAGTCGTGAACGTGGCACGCGAGAGGAAAACAAAGGAACTGGAAAAGGAGCGGAAGAAGCACCCGCAGATCCCGGCCGCACCGAATTACCCCCCGCAGCAGGGAGGACAGCAGAACCCCGGGCCTGCCTATAGCGCTCCCGCGTCGATTTACGACCTCGGGCAGCGCAGGGAATCCGCGTAATGGCCCGCCCTCTCAGCAGCGTCGAACGCTCCATTCAAGGGCGTAACACCTGGCTGCGGGAAGAGGAACGCAAAGCGATCGAATCACGCGGTGAGATGGGCCGGATGGAATTCTGGCTCCGCGTCACCCGCTCCCAGATCGCCAAGGACGTCAAAGCCGGACGCGAGGACGTCCTTACCGGATTCACCAGCGTGTGCCGCCTGTTCAAGCTCGCGGTCGACAAGCGGGCGCAGGGCGACGCGCGATTGTGGAACCACCTCATGCAGTACGCGAAGCAGGTGCTGGACCAGCACGGCCCGCGTCACTGAACGTCACCAGCGAAGGCCCCGCCGGGCTCCGGCGGGGCCTCGCGCGCGTAAAGCGTGCACACGTGCACGTGCACACGCGTGCACACAAAACCTCACGTTCTGTCAAGCCCTCTTGGAGGGAGGTGCACCGTGTCCGACGCCGACGAACCGAACGGGAACCTGGTCCGCGGCCCCTGGGGCGGTGATTCCTCATACGCCCCGCCGCCCACCCCGGACTTCGCCGACACCATTGACCCGCCGGACGAAAACTCTGACATTCCGCCGGAGTCGCCGGAAGAAACCACCATGGAACTCCCGGCCATTCCGGCCCAGCCCGACCCGCGTTCCGCACTGCGCTCGGAAGGAATTCCCTCCGCTGATCCACAGGCCGACGATGCCGAGGCGGAGGAGGGCGAATATGAACAGCCGCGTTCTCTCGCCGACCGTCTCGGAGACTGGCTCGAATACCGGATAGAGGTCGGCCGCTCCCGTATAGAAGGCGATTCGGCATTCCGTGAAGCGGAAATCGCGCGGAAAGTCGCTCTGCTGGAAGCGCAGACCGAGCGGGAAACCGGGCTGATGGAGGCGCAGAACAAGCTGCGCCAAGCCCGGGTGAAAGCGCAGGCGGACCGTACGGCGGCGCGCGGTAAATCCGACGCGTCGGCGGCCGGTTTCGGCGCGGACAAGGGCCGCGGTAAAGGATCCGGTGGCTCGGGTGGGGGTCGCTCCGGCGGCTCCGGGGCCAGCGGGGGCACGGGCCGCGGCCCGTCTGGCGGGCGCGGCACGGGAGGCGGCAGCGGCCGTGGTCCCGGCGGTGCCCGCGATACGAAAGGCCCCCACAAGGGCGCTGATCGCCCTGCCGGCGGCCGCAAGAACGGTGCGGCGAACCAGCAGACCGGTGCCGGCGGCAAAGGCCGCCAGAACCGCCCTGACGGTTCCGGGGGCCCGAGGAAAGGCCGCCAGAACCGTCAGGACACTCCCGGCAGGAAGGACTCCGCCAGGGGCGGCTCGAAGGACAGCGGCCGCAAGGACGGCAAGCCGTCTCCTGTTGCAGATGCCCGGTCCGAGCGGGCCCGCGGCCGCCAGGAGCGGACAGCTGCCCGCCAGGCAGCGCGCCAGCAACGCCGCGGCGCGGACCAGGCCGCCAAGATCGCGGACCGCAGCAAGGACCGCGACCACGCCCGCGCCGGCAAACAGACCGCACAGGAGCAGCGCCGCGAGCGGAAAGCCGAGAGGCAGGCTGCGAAGCAGGAGAAGCGGCAGAAGCAGCAGGCCGCTTCGGGCACTGATCCGGACCGCGTCACCCTGGGCACGGCCGTGGCGAAAGAGGCACGCGAGCGGTGGGAAAAGCGCCGCGCCGCCGAGGAAGCCAAGGCCAAGAACGACAAGAGCTCGAAGGAAGACAAAACCAAGGAGGACAAGGGCGGCGACACCGGCGCCAAGGATGCCAAGGACGCCAAGGACGGGCCCAAGGGTGATGCCGGCGGCTGGTCCGAGGACGATGCCGACCGGCTGCGCGAGCGCATCGCCGAGGAACGGGCCCGCCGCACAGAGAAGGACAGCGCAGAGAAGGACAAGGCCGCCAAGGACGACACCGGCAGCAAGAAGGACACGACAGACGGTACAAAGCCCGACGGCACCAAGCCGGACGGATCCGACGACGCCTGGTTGGACGAGGACGACCAGGAAACACGCGACCGGTTCGCCGCGGCACAGGCCCGCCGTCGTGCTGCGGAACAGGACGCCGCGAAGGCCGGTAGCGAGAACGCCAAGGGCACGACAGAGGGGGCCGCACAGGAAACCGCCGGCACCGGGCCGGACGGCTCCCAGCAGGCGTCCGGCAAGGACCAGTCTGCCAAGGCCGCCTCCGGGGGCGACGCTGACGAGTGGGACGAGTGGTGTGAGGAGGACGCGAAAGCCTTCCGCGACCGGCTCGCCTTCGAGAAGGCCCGCCGGGCCGCGGAGAAGGATGAGCCCGACCGGGCCGGCTTTGACGACGGGGACGACGACTGGACTTGGACTGACGGCGAGTGGACGTATGACTACGACGTCCGCTCCACCCATGTACGCGAGCGGGAAGAAGCGCAGCGGGAAGAGGCCCGGCGCGCGGAGGAAGCCCGGCGCGCGGAAGAAGCCGCGGCGCGGGCATGGCAGGAGACCGGCACCCCCACCCCCCACTTCTCCGGCCGTTACGCCCGGCCGCCCAAGCGTCACCCGCACCAGGACGACGACATCCACGACGGGGACTTCAGGGAGGCGGCAGAGGGGTGGGCGCTTCCACCTGCGCCGGAGCCACACACCCGCCGGCCCGGCACCACACGAGAGACCAGCATGAAAGGGAGCAGCGTGAGCGCGCAGGACAGTCTCGGTGTCCAGCATCAGACGGACATCACGTTCGACGAGTACCTGGTGGCCATGGTGAACGTCGCCCTCAAGGCGGCCGCCGATCAGGAGCGTGCGGAGACCCTGACGGAGGCGCTCGGCAAGGTCGCTGACGCGCTGCGGGACATGGCCGCCGATCTGGTGGGCGACCACAACGTTTCCACCGCCGTCACCAACCTGATCACCGATCTCGCTGATGCCGCCGACCGCATGAAGCGGCAGGCCGCACGGTGTGCCCAGCAGTGCGACCTGGCCAAGGAGTCGGCCCGGCTCGCGGCCACTCAGGTCGGTCGTGTGTACGGCGAGGACATGGCCGCCAAGGAAGACGCCGGCCTGCAGTACGCGTCGGCCGCCGCCCACCACGACTGAGCCCGATCTGAAAGGACGTCTGCTGATGAGCAGTGAACTCGCAACCCGCTCCGGCGCCGGGTCTCCCGCACCGGCCGATGGCGACAACCGGTACAGGTCCGTGCAGGCCAAGCTGCTACGGCTCGGCAAGGCCATGGACGACGCCACCCTCGAACTCGAATCGCTCAGGCGCAGCATGAAGGCCAACGCGTCCCGGACCGAGGACATCGCGGGCGACATCGCCAACGCCGACCTGGACGCCAAGTTCGTCGAACTGACGAATTTGGTGGCCGTCTCCCTGGGAGGCGCCGCCGTCGAGGTCCGCAAGCTGCACGACAGCGCGCAGGAGACCGCCGATCTCACGCACGAGACCCGACAGTCCCACTCGACGCTGTACGGGGCGCTGGACGACATCCGCTCCGGCCGGCGCGAGAAGACGCCGAAGCCGGCGTTCTTCAACCGCTGAACCCTCACCCCCCTCCCCCGCCACGGGCGGCCCCGCACCACGCGGGGCCGCCCGCCTCTGTTCCTGAAGGAGACACACGCCCATGGCCACGCCGCGCAGTGTCGCGCTCGAACGCCTCGCCTACACGCTCGCCGCGCCCGTGCTGGCCGTGGCCCCGAACATCACCCCCGACAGTCCCGTCAACCAGGTCGTGCAGCTGGCCGGCGCCGCCGGAGTCGGCGGCTGGGTCCTCGCCTACCGCGACGGCGGGCAGGGCTGTGGCCGCAAGATCCTGCGCTGGGCCCCGCTCGTCCTCGCGGCCGCCGTGGACGTGGCCGCCAAGACCACCACGGGCTGGGGGCCGTGGTGGCTGGACGGCCTGCTCGCCACCGGATGGGCGACGGCTGGTCTGCTGGTGCTGCCGTTCTCCCGGCACGCCCGCACCCGCCACCGCCCCGCCTTCGCCACCCCGGCCCCGCAGCTGCAGCCCGCCCCGGCCACGGAGGCGCCCCCGGCCCCGGACAACACGGACCTGCTCACCCGCGACGCCCGCCTGCTGTGGGAGGCCGCCGGGATGCCTGCCCGCACCCACATCGTCACCGCCACCCGGCACCCCGGCATGCAGCACGACCTCACGATCCTGCTGCGGGCCTCCGAGACCGGACGGCCGATCACCGGCCTGTCGGAGGCCGTGGTGGCCGCCGCGTTCGGCGTGCACGCCGACGACGTCGTCCTCGCGGACGTGGCGATACAGCCCGGCCGGCAGGGCGGGCCGGGCTGGATGGAAGCCCACCTCACGCCCGACGCCAACCAGCGGCGCCGCAAAGCGCCGACCGTGCAGGAACGCTGGACGGACAAGGTCGCCGGTCCGAAGGGCGGCGCCCCCGGCTCCGTCCTGGTCCACACGACCCGCGACACAGTGCGCGGGGTGACGTTCTACCGGGCGAGGATGGCTGATGGCACCGAGACGCCGCGTATCGACCTGGCCAAGGTCTGCCGCGGCCTGGGCCTGCCCGAGGACGACTCCTGCGTGTTCGTCCTCATCGACGGCACCGAGTTCCTGATCAGCGCGTTCGATGAGCCGCCGCTGTCGCAGATCTTCACCGCCACCCGCGACCTCCTCACCCCGGATGCGAAGGGCATGTACGTCTGCGGGTTCACCATCACCGGCCAGCCGGTGAAGACCATGGTCTACCAGCGCGACAAGAACGCCGCGGCCCACGGCCTGATCCTGGGTGTGTCCCGGTCCGGGAAGACACAGTATTTCGCGATCAACATGGCCGCTCAGTCCCTGGACGGCCAGGTGGTGTGGCTGTCCACCGTCCGCAAGGACGAAAAAACCACCGTCCTCGGGCGCTACATCGACCGGCAGGGATCCACCGCACTATGGATGGCCCGCCAGCTGCGCGCCGCGAAGGCGCTGTGTGAGATCCGGGCGGAGATGCCGTGGCCGCACGACGGCCAGCCGCACGACTACAAGCCCGGCGACTCCCGCTGCCCCTACCGGCAGCTGAACGTGTATGCGGATGAGTTCATGACCGCGGCGCAGGATGCGTTGTTCGGCGAGTTCATCCAGAAGGACGGCGACGACCTCACCGTCACCGGCCTGAAGTACGGCATCGGCTTCAACCCGGCCGGACAGTCCCCGTTCGCGCACAACGGGTTCTCCACCGAGATGAAGGACAACCTCCGGCAGAACTCCCGGCCGGTCATCTTCAACATGGGCTCGCCCGCTGCCACCCGCAAGGCCGCTGAAGGCACCATGGAGAACACCTTCGACGTGCCGACTATCCCGGCCCGCTACTCCCGCAGCGAAGGCTCCGCGATCGAGCGGGCCATGACCGGGGAGGCCGACCCCGAGAACGGCGTCTCCACCGGCGGTGTCGCCGTCATCGTCCTGGACAACGGCCGCGCCGTGCTCATGCGGTCGCTGTACGCGGACTTCGACACCGACCTCGCCGGGATCTTCCCCGACCAGGTCCACCGGCTCACCGACCACGAGATCCGCGAGCTGGAAAAGCGCGGCCTGTGGTTCGACTGGAACGAGCCCGTACGCCCCGGCGAGTTCTGGCCTGAGCCCGACGAAGACGACGACGGTGACGGAAAACCCCGTCGCCGCGGCGGCGGGGACGGCAGCGGTGGCGGCAAACGGCGTATCAAGTCCGCCGGCCACCGTGCCGAACCAAAGGTCACCTCACCCCAGCAGGCGCTGGCGGCCATCAAGAGCCTCAACAACGCCTGACCCGCCCCTGCACACCCGGCCCGCGCGCCGCGCCCCGACCTCCCGGGGCGCGGCGCCCTGCATTTGGGAGCTCCCGTTGACCACGCCAGCGTCCCTGTCCCCCACCGACTCCCAGCCCACGACGACCGCCCCGGTCACGGCCCGCGCCGCGCTGAGCCTGGAAGCCCGGTTGGCGGCCACCGACGCGGCGATGACCGTACGGCTGGACGAAGCCACCATCGCCTACGAGGTCAACACCGCTCACGCCTCAACGGTCGTCGACTTCGCCGACGTGGTGACCGTCCCGCTCACCCCCACCCTCCAACCGCCTGTCCTCCCGGCCCCGGCCGACGACACCTCCCCCGTCGCCGGGCTGCTGGAACGCGCACACCACCGCATGCAGGCCGACGGATGGTGCTCCGGCACCCTCACCGACGAAAACGGTGCGGTCTGTCTGCTCGGAGCGATCCGCAAAGAAGCCGGCGGCAACCGCGGCCTGGAGGCCGAAGCCAGCGCGGTGGTCCTGGACGCGATCCGCCGCCAGTTCGGCGACGACGTCGACTCCGTGCCCGCCTTCAACGACGCACACGGCAGTGGCGGCGCCCCGCTGCGGATCCTCGCCGACGCGGCCCGCGCCGCCGACGCCCGCGGCCTGTAACCCACCACCGCTCTCCCGCCTCGCCCTCCAGCGGCATCGAGGCGCGTAGCTGACTGCCGCGATCCATCGCGCGACGGCAGCCGTAGTGACCTGCACAGCCTCCCAGTGAGCGCCACGACCCACCCGGGCCGCGGCGCGGCCCCGACCTGAACGGAAACCCCATGAAGAACCTGAAGCCGAGCGAGTTCTGGACCGGCACCTACCACGGCCGCCACAACGGCCGCCCGGTCACGGTCACCGCCACCCGCGACGACACCCGCCCCCAGCCCTACGCCTGGACATGCACCTGCGGGGCCTCCCAGACCTTCCCCACCGAGGACGGTGTGGACCGCACCGCCTGGCGGCACACGCACCCGAGTCTCTGGGACCAGGTGAGGCAGCGGATCACCCGACTGCTTTCCAGGCGCTGAGACCTGACGTCCTGCCTGGTCCTCGCCCCCACACCTCCGTGGGGGCGAGGACCGGACAGGCCGCCTGGCCGCACGCACCACCCTGCGCCCCGCCGATACGAGCTACACGTCGGCGGGGCGCAGCGCTGTCCTCTCGACGCCCGGAGGAGATCACCTGTGCTCATTCCCCGCCCGCGCCGCCGGATCGGCCGGCCCCGCCCCCAGCGGCCCGGCCCCCGCTACCCGCAGCGCCCGGCCCGGCTGCCCGGCCCCTGGATCCGGTGATGCCCACGGCACGCACGAAACGCCCTCGCTGCCCGCAGATGATGCGGAAGCCGCGCGGCGCCAGCGGGCTGCCGGAGTACGACCGCGGCGCCTGCCCCGACCACCTCGCCACCCGACGGCAGCTGCGTGACCGCAGCGTCAGCCCCGGAGGACACGGCCCGGTCGGCATCCTGCGCTGCGCGCGCTGCCGCTACACCCCGCAGTGGTCCTGCCCGCCTGGGCACCGCGGCCGCGCCTGGCTCTACGACCTCCGGCTGACCCGGCCCAAAAGAGTCCCGACGCTCGCTCAGGAATGGGCGCTCGACCGGGCCATGGCCGCGAGAACCACCTGCCCCCGCTGCCGGCGCCGGTACGTGTACTGCCTCCCGCTGCGCACCCTCGGCAGCTGCCTGGAATGCGCGGAGGGCATCCCCGCCGACCCGGCCACCTACACGCTCCCGGCCGGCCCCGCACACCATCTCGCCGCCTGACCCAAGGAGACCCCTCGTGGCCCAGCCCCACATTGCCCGCCCCCGAGGTGAGCGTGCCCGCACCGCCATGCTCCTGGCGGTCGCCACCACCACCGTGGTCCGTACGGCAGCCGCCGTGCTGCGGGCCGGCCGCTGGCAGCTGCACGCCGACCGGCACCGCATCCACCTGCTCCCCCTCGCCGGCCACTCCTGCCCGAACTGCCGGGGCACCGGCGGCCGGTGGACGGGCGGCCCGTTCCCGGAGATGGAGGCCTGCACCTGCTGGTCCAACCGGCGCGAGCTGCACATCCGGCTCCTGCCGCCGGCCGGCCTGCCGGCCGAAGACCCGTTCTGACGCACCCGCCCTATTGCTGCCTGACGTCCTCAAGGAGAGCTGCCATGGCACTGCCCGCCCTGATCGTCCCTGACTACTCCAGCACCCACACCGACCACAACCTCACTGAGGCCTGGGCCGTTGTCAGCGGGGAGATTGCCCGCACCGACGGAAAGTCGTCCCTGCTGCTTGCCTTCACCGGCGCGGTGCTGGCCGGGCTCGCGTCTCTCACCGGCCGCCCGCTGCCCGCCGTCACGCAGGCCTTCGGCGCGGCCGGCGTCCTCGCCCTGGCCGCCGCCTCCATCCTCCTGCTTCTAGTTGTGCGCCCCCGGTTACGCGGAGGCGGCCTGGAGTCGTTCCCGGCGTGGGCACGGATGAGCGAAGCCGACATCCGCGAGGCGCTGCACGGCGACCTCCGCGCCGCCCGCATCCGCATCCTGTCCCTCATCGCCGTGCGTAAGTTCCGCCATCTTCAGCGCGCGGTCGACCTGATCCTCACCGCGCTCGCCCTGCTGCTCCTGGCCGCGATCGGCGCCCTGCTCTGACGGTCCCGTGTCCCGCCCCGCACCTTCGCCGAACCCGTCGGCCGGTGCGGGGCCGGGCGCAGGACCGGACAGCCCGGCCCTGCCACAAGGAGGCCTCCTGCCCGCTCGCACGAGGCCGCCGACCCCGAAGGGAGCCCCATGCAGGTCAATGCCTACGCGATCGGCCCGGCCCGCAGACCGGTCCTGGACCGGGTGTGCGCCATCGCCGACCAAGCCGCCCACCTTGTCGAGAACGAGATGGGTGTGTGCCTGCGCGGAGTGGAAATCCTCGTCACCGACACGTACTTCACCCGCCTCCTCGCCTGCGCAGAAGACGGCGCCAGCCTGTACGGGTGCACCGTGTACGGCCTGGACCGGATCATCGCCATCGCCAACGCCCAAGCCCACCTGAACGATCTGGCCGAGGTCGGCAAAACAGTCGTTCACGAACTCGTGCACGCCGCGCAGATGCTGCGCCCGGGCGTGCGGCGCGTCGAAAAGTTCCGCACCGAAGAATCCCTGTCCCGGCTCTCCGCACCAGCCCTGCAGCAGTACCACACGCGGTGGGACGACAGCGAAGCGCAAGCCTGCGACCTGGAGCGCCTCGCCGCCCACCTCGACCCGGCCGCCGGACCCGTCCGTGAAGCCCGCCACGCACCGATCCGCACCATCGTCTGAAGAAAGGACCGATGCCGAAATGGAGGTCGCGCTAGCCGGCCTGCTCGCCCTGGCGGGCACCGTGACCGGCGCACTGCTCCAACAGCGCGCCGAACGACACCGCGCACGGGCCGCCGACCAGGCCGCGCACCGCCAGGCGATGCGCGGGACGGTCGTGGACCTGGTGTCCGCGCTCAGCGCGCACCGCGAGCACCTCTGCCGCCGCTGGGAACTCGCCCGCGACGATGCCGCCACCGGCGAACAGACGGAAACGGAAGAGGTCCGGCTCGCCGGCCGTGCCTCGCGCGGTGCGGTCACCGCAGCCCTGTACCGGCTGCGGGCGCTCACCCGCGACGACGTCCTGCTGACCGCCGCCACCGCGGCGGTGGGCGCCGCCTACGCCGTCAAACCATAGGGCGAGGACCTCACCCAGGTCACCGCCGCCATGCAACGGCGCTATCAGCGGGCCATCGACGCCGACGACGCCGTCCTGACCCTCTGCGCCCGGCGCCTCAACCCCTGACCCGCCAGGCAGGACAGAACGTCATGCCTTGATCAGCACTCGCCACGCCAGACGAGGCTCTTCAGCTCCACTCCCGTCGGGAAGGAGAGCTTGTAGTCGCCCGGTCCCGGGTTGAAGTGCAGACACCTGTCCCAGGTACGGCCATCAAAGACCCAGGTGGCCTGGATGTGATCGGATCCGGGGCTGGGAAAGCCGTTGTTCATGATGAAGCCCACGCGCAGCGACCCGGACCAGTTGCCCTCAGTCTTCAGGATCGTAGGCCCGTGATAGCCGTCGGACGACCAAGCGCAGACGTTTCCTGTGGGGCAGTCCGGAGGGCTGGGCTCGGCGGATGCGTTCGGCGCGATGGCGATGACACCGAGGATGGCGGCAGAGGCAGCAAGAGCTGCGGAACTCCGCTTGCGCATGATGATCTCCCAGAAATGTGACGTATGAACAGGCTTCGACTCCAGCCGCCTTGGCGGCCAAGAAGTCGCCCCGAGCTGACGCCCCGAACCGTAGATCGCGGCAGGGACGCCGCGTCCCTGACAGATGTCAGGATGCGGTCTTCGCCGTCGATCCCCAGCAGGCGGGGCCAGCGACGAAAGGCCTCACGTCACGTGGACACGAACACCGCATTCCTCGCCTACGGCGTTCACGTCGGTGGCGACGGCCAGGAGGCTGAACGGATCGACGAAGTCCTGCTCACATTCAAGGACCGGTGCCCCAACGTGCACTCTGCGGTCGGCGGCTCCTGCCTCGGCGAAGAGGTCTTCCTGGTCGCCTACAGCAAGCAGGTCGCCTCCGGCGGACACGGTCGTGCGGCGGGCATCTCCCCGGAGCAGCAGGCCGGCTGGGACGTCCAACTCGCGGACTCGACCCGAGTCCTCGGCTACACCGGCAGAGCCAGCCTGCAACGGCCCGCCTGGCTGTGCTCCACCGAACTGTCCTGACCACCCCCAGGCCCCCGACCGTCCACAGTGACCGGTCGGGGGCCTGGGGGTGGAACCATTGCCCCACGCGCACAGCCCGGAGGAGGAGACATGCCGCACTTCAACGTCGTCACCTACCCCGCCGGCGAGTATGAGGACGCCCCCTCATTGGCCGACTGGTTCGACCCCGGCTTCGCCACCGGATACGAAGAGGACGCCGGCAACGTCTGCCCCACCGCGCTCGGCCGGTACGGGCACCAGGCCCTCTGCCGCGCCCGCGACGGCCGCTGGCTCTTCAACGCCTGGACTGAACAGGAAGACTCAGACACCTACGGATTCGTCGACGATGCGACCGCGAAAGCCTGGCTGCTCAACAACGGACATCATGACGCGGCCGAGCACTGGTTCGGTGAACAACAGTCAGCCTGAGCTGACACCAACCTCCCGAGACAGCACAGCTAAAGAGGCAAACCGGCCGCCCCGGGAGAATCGCTCCCGTCCCAGCAGGCCCGACCGCAGGTCAGGCCAGAAGGAAATGATCAAAAGGGCAGTACGAGGCGTCGCTTAGTCCTGCGGAGCCGCAGACTACGGCCCGGCGTACGGTTCGCAGGCGACCCCGTCGCCGTCACGGTCCAGGTGCGGCCCGTAACCCGGGTCCCCGCGGTACACCGGAGCCGCGCCGGCGTCCCGTGCCGCGTCACAGTTCTCGTAGTACACGTTGGCGTCCGGCGGTGGCTCCGCAGTGGTCTCTTCGCGGGTCGGTTCTGTAGTGGTTTCCTCACGGCGCGGCTCCCGGCTTGGTTCCGGGGCCGTCGTGTCTGGTTCCGCCGGACGCGGCGCGGACGTGAATGTGGGGCTGGCCGTCACAGGCTCCGGGGGCGTCTCAGCAGCGCTGACCGGGTCTGTCGGCGTGGCTGCGGGTGTGCTGGTGGGATCGGGCTCAGCAGGCTCTGAAGTCGTCACAGGGCTGGACGTGGCAGGTGCCCGAGGCTCTTCGTCCCCCGCGCCGCACGCCGCGAGGATGCCACCCAGCGCTACGAACAGCACGAAGAGACCCACAACAGCGCCGAGGACAGCTGTGAAGATCCGGCCCGGCAATCCCATTGCGGCCCACCTGCGCCGCGCCCGCCACATCCGCCCCCGCTTGTGCTGCCTGCCGGTATAGGCCATGGCCACTCCTGTTGAGCCGCGTCACCAACTCACCATCAGTGCAGCACGCGTCAGCATCCACCGCACGGCGATCTTGAAGCCCTCGCTGGCTCCCCTGTCTCTCTGACCACATCCATACACAGCAAGAGGCGCACCCCCGTGCCATGCAAAGCCGGGGTGCGCCTCTCCCATACCCGCCCCCGCAAAGGGCGAGAACTGGAGACCATCATGCCCGGACCCGGCGCCTTACGGCTGCCGACCCGCACACTCCTCATCACCGCGACCGCGCTGCCGCTCGCCCTGGCCGTCGTCGCCGACGACGTCCGGGTGCGGCGCCAGTTGCACACGGCCCGCCGGGACCCGCTCACCGGGCTGCCCGGCCGCGACATCCTCATGCACCGCATCGACCGCCTCGCGCACACACGCCGCGAGCTGCTGCACGTCCTCGTCTGCGACGCCGACGGACTCAAGACCGTCAACGACAGCCTTGGGCACGCTACCGGTGACGTCCTGATCGCCGCGGTCGGCCGTCGCCTCAGTACGTGGGCGGCCGGCCGGAGCGGGATCGCCGCGCGTCTGGGTGGTGACGAGTTCGGGGCCGCGGTGCTGATGCCGCCGGCTGCGGCGGTGCGTGAAGTCCTTGCGCTGCGCGAGGTGCTGGCGCAGCCCATCCGGCACGAGGGGCAGCTGCTGCACGGCATCGAGGGGCAGGTCCTGCGCCCGTCGGTGTCCATCGGTATCGCCCGCGCCACCGTCCTGCCGGAGGGGGTCGGTGCCTCGCGGATCCTGCGGAGTGCGGACGTGGCGATGTACCGGGTCAAGACCGGCGAGCAGCCGGTCGGGTATAGGGCGGCCCGCCGGGACGCGTACGTGCCTGCGGTGCACGGCCGCCGTCCTGGCCGTCCCGGCACCGCGCTGGCGGCGCGATGACGGCCCCGCTGCACGCCCCCGACTGGCTGCGCGGCATCACCGTCAAAGAACCCTGGGGGACGTGCATCGCGCGCGGCCGCAAGCGCGTGGAGAACCGGCCGAAGCCGTGGGCGCCGGGCTGGCGACTGCTGCATTGCGGGGCGGAGAAGACCATGGACCGGGCCGCTCTGCGCGACCCGCTCGTGGCCCGCACGATCCGCGGCCATCAGCTGCAGTTCAGCGCGGTCCTAGGTGTCATCCGGATCACCGGATCCCACGACTCCCGCACCGAGGCGGGAGACCTGTGCAGTCCGTGGGCGCAGCCCGGCTGCTTCCACCTCGACCTCGATGACGTCCACGTCCTGCCGCTGCCCGTGCCCTGCCCCGGAGCGCTCGGGCCATGGCGTGTTCCGCAGCCCGTCTTCGAGCAGGTCCTGCTCCAACTCCCCCACCTGACCGCACTGTTCCCGGAGGCCACGTCATGAGCCGGCCCGGCATTCCCAAGCCCACCGACTATGTGGATCTCGACCCGCGCTTCCCCTTCCCCCACACGCCCACCCGCACGGTCTGCCAGGAGAAGCCGTCCCTGTTCGACTTCGCCGCCGGTGACCGCGTCGCCGACCGTGCGGCGACGGAGAAGCGGCTGGCGCAGGCCGACGCGGCGTGTGCCGGCTGCCCGATCGCCGCCGCGTGCCTGCGGTGGGCGCTGGTCAACAAACAGGCCACCCGCACTGGGGTCTTCGCGGCCACCACCCCGAGGCAGCGCACCGTCCTGCGTGAGCGGCTCGCCGACCGCCTCGGACCCGACTGGATCGATGTCCTCGCAGCTCAGGACCAGAACCGCCGGGAGCGGGCTGCCGCGGCCCGCCACGATCCGCTGACGGTCTCCCAGTCACGGATCGTGCGGCTGGACCGTGACGTCAACGGGCCCCTGCGTCCGCGGCGGGGGCTTCCTGCCGTCCGGCAGCAGAGCAACCGCGCGCTCCTGGATGCGGCCGCCCAACAGCACTACGGCCGCGGGCTGCCCCGCCTGAACCAGCCCAAGTCGGCCTGACCAGCCGACACCCCCTGATACGGCCCGGGGCAGCCGTCGACCCCCGCGTCCGGCTGCCCCGGCTGCCATCCCCCTCCGCGCACTCGCGCACGTGGGGCGCACCCCCCTGGCTGACCGGCTGAGGGCACGCCCCACTTCCCCCGTCAGGAAGGGACGGAGGCCCTACGACATGACCACACACGGTGCCGGAGCGACAAGCACCCCGGCACTCCTGCGCATCGCCGAAGACGAACTGCAGAAACTGCGCGGCCAACTCGCCACGGCTGCCGGATTCATCCATGACCCCGCCCACGACCTGTCCGCCCGCCAGGCGCTCGCGCAGCTGCTGAAGCTGCCCCACCCGGTACTCTCCGGCCGTGCCGGACCGCAGGAACCCCACCCCACGCCTGATCCCGCTCCGTCGGCCACCGACCCGTACAGCCGCCATCGAGGAAGGACCGCCGCATGCCCTCCGTCGACCACCTCATCGGACCCGAGCGCACCGCCCGCGTCATCAACCCCCTCGTACGCGAGCTGATGCGCGACGACCTGCTGCCGGAACCGGATCGTCTGCGAAGGCGTCCTCGCCGGAGACCCGTGGTGGCTGGCCGAACCCGGCCAAGCCTGGACACCGCGCCCCGACATCACCGACCCCGCCCCCGGCCTGCTGGTCATCGTCCGCAGGGACACCGACCAGCTCACCGTCGAAGACGAGGACGGGCAACGCCAGCAGATCCCGCTGTGCGCGCTGGCCACCTACGAACTCACGTCGTGGTGCTGGATACGCGACGACACCCCCTGACATACCCCTACCTGTGCACGTCCCCGGTCCGGGCGGGGCCGCCTGTCGTGGGCGGCCCCGCCCAGACCGCTTTTCGCCGACCGGCACCACCGACCTCACAGACAGGAACTCTTCGTGCAGTTCACCGTCGACCAGATCGACCTCGCCGCGGCCGTCAGTTACGCCGCCCACAGCCTGCCCGCCAAACCGCCCGCCCCCGTCCTGGCCGGACTGCTCCTGACCGCCACCGACGACATGCTGCGTATCAGCGCCTTCGATTACGAGACGTCCAGCGACACCACGATCCCGGCCGCCGTCACCGGCCCCGGCCGCGCTCTCGTCTCCGGCCGGCTCCTCACCGACATCGCCGCTCGCATCCGCGGCACCGTACGCATCGAACTCGACGGACCCCGCCTGATCCTGACCGCAGGCAGTGCCCGGTTCACCCTGCCCACGCTGCCGCTGGAGGACTACCCGCAGCTCCCCGACCCCGGCACCGGATCCGGCACGCTGCCCGGCCCGGCGCTGGCCGAAGCCGTTACCCAGGTCGCTGCCGCGCTCGGCAACGACGACGCCTTGCCCGTCCTCTCGGGGATCTCCCTGCACCACGACCAGGAGGCGGGCACGCTCACCTTCACCGCCACCGACCGCTACCGGTTCGCGGTACGCACCCTCACCTGGAAGCACTGCGACCTGACCGGAGAGCGCACCGCCCTCGCCCCCGGCACGCGCCTCCTGGACGCGGTCAAGGCCTGCGCCGATGACCCCACCGTCGACCTGACCATCCCCGGCGACAGCAACTCGGGTCTGTTCACCGTGCGCAGCGAGACCAGCACCTCCACCTTGCGCGCCATCGAGGGCTCCCTGCCCGCCTACAGCACGCTCTTCCCCACCGAGTTCGCCCACACCGCCACCGTAGAGATCACCGTGCTCAAGGAAGCCGTCCAGCGCGTCGCCCTGGTCGCCACCAGGAGCACCCCCGTCCGGCTGACCTTCACCGCCGACGGCTCCCTCGTGCTGGAAGCCGGCAGCAGCGACGACGCGCAAGCCGTCGACACCGTCGACACCGCCCTCCGCGGCGAAGAACTGAACATCGCGTTCAACCCGGGCTTCCTCGTGGACGGCCTCAACGCGCTCACCGCCGGCGGCGCAACCGCCGTCGACTTCCAGTTCACCTCCCCCACCAAACCGGCCGTCCTGCGCGGCCACGACAGCCACGACCACGCCCTGCGCTACGCGCTCATGCCGGTCCGTCTCACCAGCTGACCCCACCCCTCAGGCATGCGGGGCGGCCGTCGACACTGCTCCGGCCGCCCCGCAGCGCTAACGCCCGCGCTTTGCGAAGGAATCAGCAGCCCATGACCGCACTCACCGACGCCCGCCCAGCCAGAGCCACCCTCACCGGTAGCGAGGGGCACGAGCCGTTAACGGGACGACGGGGGCGTGAATCTACGCTTGGGCAAGGGAGAGGCTGCCTGAAATGCCGAGTTCCGCACGTGCAGTAGAAATGGCGGCGAGGCGAGCTTCAGAAAGGTGAATGTGTACGGCCTCCTCCGTGAGCTGCCTTGCTGATTCGGTGAGTCGCTCGCTAAGGGTGTAGACCGCATCGGCTACCGGCTGTGTACAGAGCAGGTGCACCTCGACATGGAGCAGCCAAAGGCGACTGGTCAGGTCTGCGACCTCCTCGGCTGCTACCTCTTCGCCGTCGTAGCGCCGCTCCGCAACCCGCTCGAGTGCTCGCACAAGTGAGAAGAAGCGGATCAACACCTCTTTACGTTCGTCCCGGAGACGCAGATCGGCTGCGCGCCGATCTTGATCAGCTGAGGTCCGTGCTCGCCACCGCTCGCTGAGAAGAACGCTGGCGCTGCCGATACCAGCGCCGAGCAGCCCGGTAGCGGCCGTGATGATGATCGCCCATAGATTCATGGCACCCACTGTGCTGTCTGTTTGAGAGCCGCATGCCGTAATCCGGTAATAGGCACCCGCCAACGCGGTCGTACCCGCACGGCACCACACTCTGGCGATCAAACCCCGGTGGCAGCCGCGCCGACAGCCCGCTCCTGATCCTCCCCCGCGGCCACGTCGCGGACTTCTCAACCGATCACGCAGTCCCTGCCACCGTGCACCTGCGCGCCGCCGAACCCGCCGGGCAACTGGACGACCCGTGGAACCCCCTGCCCGGCTCAACTCACTTGGGCGGCCGCCACCTGACGGCGACCTCGATTCACCCTGTCCAGGAAGGAACCCATGCGTCACCAGACCGCCAACACCGCCTCCCGCCCGCCGATCGTCGTCCTGTGCGGATCGACCCGGTACTGGGAGCAGTTTGCCGAAGCCACCCTGTACGAGACAGCGGCTGGCCGCATCGTCCTCGCCCCCGGCTGCAACCTCAAGCAGTCCCACCCGCTGTGGGCCGACCCCGTTCAAGCAGACCGCCTCAAGCAGGTGCTGGACGACCTGCACCTGCGGAAGATCGACCTCGCTGACGAGGTCCTCGTGGTCTGTCCGGACGGATACATCGGCGACAGCACGGCCCGTGAGATCGCGTATTCCCGCAGCCTCGGCAAGCCCATCCGCTACACCCACGCCCACCCCGCACCCGACGGGGAGGCGAACGGTGGCTGACACCACCGGCGGTGACTCGATGCCCCCTGAGCAGGCTGCATGGATCCGCGAGTACGTGTGGCGTCCGTCGTGGCTGCGCCACTTTGCGTTTTGGGCCACTCACATCTTCAGGACCAGCATCAGCGCCGTGAAAGCCGCCAGTGTGACTCCCAGCGTCGGCATAAGCGCAGGAGCGACCACCACGGCGATGCCGGCGACAGCGGCACCGATCGCAGCCACCGTGACGATCAGGGTGCGGTCGTTGGACGGCATGAATGTCCTCCTCAGTCTCCAGAAAAAGATGTCCCCTCCGGACACCCCGGACTGTGAGGGAGGCAGGGGTAAGCGGCGCAACTGCCGTGTGCCGTGAGGGGCCCGAGGTACTGCACCGCCCGGAGCATCCGGGTTTGATGCGGGGCTAGGCCTGACCTAGCGGTTCGGTCCCTTGCTTTCGGTGTCCGGTGGACTCCCCAAGTGGGGAGTGATGCCCGCAAGCCAGTGCTGGCAGGGGCTGAGGGTGTGCCCCGACATCCCTGCCCTGTCCCCGCCGTCGTCCTGGCCTCAGGCCATTGGCGGAAGGTAGGTGAGGCGCCTCCCACTGGTACAGATGTGGGCGGGATTCGCAGACGGCCGGTTAAGTCCTCTCCGGCAGCCATGCGGCAGCAAGAGCGACCGTCGCCGGAACCGGAATACCGACGGCAGAGAGAAGCCCTTCGGGAACCGGGCCCGTTACACCTCTGAAGTGCACCGTGCTGCCGGAGAACACCGCCCCTCGGAAGTTCATCGTGCCGCCGGAGAACACGGCGTCGCGGAAGTGCACCGTCCCGCCGGAGAACACCGCTCCGCGGAAGTACACCGCGCCACCACGGAACAGCGCGTCGCGGAAATGCACCGTGCTGCCGCAGAAAACGGCGTCGCTGAAATGCGCCGTGCCACCGGAGAAGACGGCATCGCTGAAGTGCACTGTGCCGCCGGAGAAGACCGCTCCGCTGAAGTAGACCGTGCCACCGGAGAAGACGGCATCGGTGAAGTGCATCGTGCCACCGGAGAAGGCTGCCCCGCTGAAGTAGACCGCGCTGCCGGAGAACACGGCGTCGCCGAAGTACACCGCGCCACCACAGAACACCGCGCGGTTGAAGTGCAGCGCGCCGCCAGGAAACACCGCTCCGCTGAAGTTGACCGTGCCGCGAGGGAACACGGCTTCGCTGAAGTCCATCGTGCAGTCGATGGTGACGCCGCTGAGGTCGAGGTCGCAGCCCTGCCAGGAGCGGTGGGTTCCCATGGGGCGTCGGTAGTGGTCGCTGATGAGGCGCAGGATTGTGTGCCGGACTTTGCGAAGGGCCAGATAGCGGTGGTGTCTCTCCTGGTGTGCCGGGTCGCTGTTGCCGGGGTCGGGTGTGAAGGGGAGCTGGAGATAGGCGCACAGGACATCGATGCAGGTCTGGCGTAGGTCTTGCGTGGGGGCGTCATCGGCGAGGCCGGACAAGGCGTGGACGCCGCCGAGCCGGACTGCGGGTGAGTCCGATCCGAGTTTGTCGACGGCTTGGGAAAAGCGTTCGGCGTGCAGGCGGGTGGCTTCACGGTGGGCGCCGGCCTCGTCGACGCGCTGACGACGGTAGGCGACGACCAGGGCGACCAGCGCGCCGGCTCCGGCGACCACCCCGAAGGAGAGTTTCACCAGGTCGAAGAGCGTCTTGGCGTCGAGCTTGGTGGTGGTGTCGATCTCCTTGAAATCGAGCAGCACTACCAGCCCGTAGAAGATACCGCCGGAGACCAGGACAGCAGCGGCGAAGGCCCAGGTCAGTGCCCGACCGACCTTCCACAGCCGCAACTCCCGATCATTCGGGGCGGGGCGCGGCCTTCGATTGGCTGTCATGACACTCAAGACAGGGTGCGGAAGGCGGCGGTTGCGAGTAGCGACCACCGCGCCTACAGCGACCCGTACGAACACGACGCCCTTGTGTTCCTGGCGGCCGCGGTCGGCAGGGAGAGATGGAACCACAGACGCTCCGGTCCACGTCGCGCCGCCGGAATGCTCTGACGCACACGACCGACCCAGGAAGAGGCCGTCAGAGGTACGGGCCTCTTGTGTTCCAGAGCTCAGTCGGTTGGGGGCTCGCCCACGACCCACCAGTCGTCCGTATCGGCTTCGTCCAGATCCATAAGCAGCGCGTCTCCCATACGCCCGATCTCTGCCTCGGCTGAGCCCGGAGCGAGACTTGCTCTGTGAGGACGTGTCGCCTCCCAGTACTCGCGAAAGATCGGGTTGACGAAGAGGATGCGCAGATTCCCGAACAGCTCCTGCCTAGTCGCGGCCCCGATCCGCCATTCCAGCAGATAGGTTCTGTAGACAGCCTCGATGAACAGGAACTGCTTGCGCTTCGCGGGTGTGACCTCGACGGCGTACACGTCCAAGGTTGCCGCGAAGTCCGGGTTGTCGATCGCCTCGCTGAGCAGACCGAGACGCATGTCGTGCACCGTCACCAAGTTTGTGAGGTACTCATCCCGGTCCCGTCGGCGCTGCCCGCCCACACGCTGCACCTGCCCCCGTGAGGAACTCCCTCGACGCGCTTCGGCAATGCCCTGCGAAAGGCCGGTCAAGAAGCGACTCGCACTCAGGCCGAATCGTCGGCCGCGCGCCTTCCACGCGTCCCTTGCCCCGCCGTGTGCCGCCATGAAGAGCCGCCTCAAGTCGTCGATGTCCGCACCTGTCGGATCGGTCCGCATGCCGATGGCGGCGATCATGGCGGCCACCTGATGGATCTCACCGGCCTGCCGCTCCGAAGACGCATCACGCAGCATCTGCTCGATGACCGCGTCCACCGGCTTACGCGGAGCCATAGAGTTGCCCTCGTCCGAGGGCTGACGCCTTGTCATAGCGCACATGCCCAGCACTTGTGCTCTTGTACCAGCGTCCAGGCCAGCATTTGAGCAAGGCGCTCGGCCCGGCGTAGCGCCTCGTCCGCGTGCATGCTCTCCAGCTCCTTGGCATTGTGCGCGATGTACTCCACTGTCCGCGACCAGTGATCCTGCGCCCTGCTCCACTCACCATCATGCGGATCTTCAACGAACTTCTCGACAAACTCGCGCGCTTCGCCGCCCTCCGCATGAAGCTGATGTAGCGACTTCACTCGCGAACCTCTGGCGGATCCACCGAGTAGCCTGCCTCCCTGCGCATTTGTGCCAGAAGTTCCTCCGCGTCCACAGTTCTACGCCGATCGATCTGGCGGGTGACGAGATAGCCGGCAGCGCCCCCGATGATGGCCGGTACCAGCAGCCAGCCCAGCAGCCCCAATGCGTATCCGTAGAGCGGAACCTCTGTGTCCCCAGGCGCTTTGAGACCCACCAGCACTTCGTACGCGGAGCGCCACCCGAGGGATACGCCCCCGACGACGTACAGCAGGCAGAAAGCCGCGAACCATGCAGGGCCCCGTGTAACGAGCCAATATCGTGGGCGGTTCAACCGCGATAGACCGCGAATTTTGTCGCGTGTCCGCTCCACCCAGGTTGGCTTCGGTGGAACCATGACAGGCTCGGACATGGCGTCACCGTAGCGACTGGACACCGGCCGGGGCAGGCCCATCACGCAATCAGCTGACATCCAGCCCTTGATCACTCTGCCCTCTGTGACAGACGACAGGAAGCGGAACATGTGTAGGCCCCGCAGTCCACCGAGATTCCCCTGGAGACTGTGGGGCCTACGCGCTGGTGATGTGGTGCCGTCAGGCGTTCTGGTCGACGTCCAGGATCTCAGCGTCGACGGGCTGCTTCTCCAGCTCCGCGACCACAGTGCGCCGTGCCGCAGCCAGACGCTTGGCGACCCGCTGCAGCTCCGCGTCAAGCTCATCCAGCTGCGCGCCAACGGCGACCGGATCAGCCTCCGCAGCTGTCTTCACGGCTGAGGGTGCGAGCATGGTGTATACCCGCTCCCGCACGACTGCTGCCGTCCGTTCCAGCCCAGACGTTGTGACGGCGGCAGGGGCCGACGGAGTCGGGTCAGAAATTTCTGACCCCACGTTCTGGCTCGGAATCGCCGGGGCTGTCAACTCGCGTGCCGTCTGCGTCAGCAAGGCCGCCGTCGGCCTCTTCTTGCCCAGCTTGGACGCTTCCGCGAGGCTCTCCGTCATGACGACCTGAGCTGTCTCCAAGCCGTGGTTGGTGATGACGTCCGCCATGACCTTGCGGGTGGAGGCCTTGGTGAGATGCTGCGCGAGATCCGTTCCGAGCTCGCTGACGGCCCGAATGCGTGCCGCGTCCTGAAGAAGCTCGAAGACGTACTTCTCTTCGATATCCAGGACCCCGCCCGCCCACTGCGCGAAGTTCGAATGGCCGGCCACCTTGTGCAGCCCGCGCTCCTGCGCGATCTCCAGCAAGACGCCCTTGTTGAGGACCATGAAGTCCTCGGCCCGCCTACCGAGATTATCGATCTCGACAAGCCGGTCGGTGACGTAGGCGAGCTGCTCTTCGGGTGTGCCCTGGACGTCATCAGCGGAGAGAACTCGGGCCCCGGCGAAAGCGCTGCTGGCGGCGGCGAGAACGGGAAGAGCGTCGGCGCTCTGCTGAGTCGCTTTTTCCGGCGCACGGCTCTGCAGCTCGGCAGGCACAGCCGGGTCAACGGCCGCGTCAGCCGCCTTCCTCAGACGACTCGTGCCCGCTTTGATCAGCTTGTTGTTGCTCACTCCGCCACTCCTGCTGCGATGAGGATCCGGTCGTAGGCATCCGTGAGTGCTTGAGCCTCACGGCCGGGCGCGTCTGTGATAGGCACGCACGCGAAACGCGTCTGCTGACGCAACGAGTGACGGGGGATCACCAGGTCGTCGCGGTACAGCGAACCGTACTCATCGGCGAGGAACTCCCCTATGGCGTCTTTCAGGGTGCTGCGCCCGCCCGGGACTATCGACGGCACGATGCCCACCACCCGCAGGTCCGGGTTCATGCCCAGGTCCTTGACGAGCTTGATCGTGTTCAAGGCTTCCTTCGCCCCGATGCGTCCGTCCTCGTCAAGTGTGGCGGGGATGATCACATCGGTCGCGGCTACCAGAGCCGACGTCACCAGTTTCCCGCCGGCCCGAGGAGGCAGGTCGAGAATGCCGACCATGTTCTCCCCAACGACGCCCTTCAATCCCAGTCGCAGCCGGAACTCCAGCCCCACAGCAACATTGTCGGTCTCCCGGTTGGCCAGAGCCCGCTCCGCCGCGATGACCTGCACGCCCGACCAGGCTTCCGACGCAGGAGCGAACGCGTCTGCGGCCAGGCCCGTCTCACCCTGAGGGTCGAGGGCCAGCAGGTCGTTCATGGAGAACGCCGGTGCCTCCTCGGCCGAGATGCCCAGCTCCGCGGTGAAGGTCCCCCGCGGGTCGAGATCACCCGCGATGACACCGAGCTTTCGTTTCCGTGCAACCGCGACCAGGCCCGCGGACAGGGCACTTTTGCCCACGCCGCCCTTCTCGCTGTAGACCGCCAGCACTCTGCTCATGTCGGAACCCTCGTCAGTCGATGCGCCCATTTCACGGGCGAAGCGTATCGACAAGGAGCTGCTTGACCAGCGGGTGACTGGCACATTTCCGCTCACTGCGCGCCTGAACCAGGGCATCGTGACCGAGGTGGACGGGAAATGCGACCGAACCAGCTGATCAAGTCGACACCTGTGTAGGGCACTTGAGGGTGATCGGTGGGTGGCTGCCAGGCAGGCAGCCACCCACCGATCCTGCACTCTGGTCCGGTCGCAGCGCACGACCGGGCCGGGAACATCTGGCGGTGCGTGCTGGTTGCAGCAGGTGTGGTTATGGAGGGGACAGTGTCCCCGGGCCTCACCTATAGCCCATGAGGACGATCGTTCGGCTGAAGCCTCATGGAGCCTTTCGCCGCGTAGGCGACCGCCCCTCCACAACCACGCTCTTTGTGAGCAGCCGCTGCCAGGACTCCCTTCCTGACAGCGGCTGTTCGCGTCCTGCCGTGCAGTGAATGCATTCCGGACGAACCGGCACCGATGCGGAGGCCATGATTGGGACACAGCCTCCGCTGCGGCGCCCCGGTGACGTACCCGACTACGGCCGGTCAGCGCGGTGCGATCGTGCGGGGGACGTCGACGCCGACCTTCACCACCAGTCGGCCGGACCAGCATTATTCAGTGTTGCCCGTGTGCCCCAACCGGCGCTCAGCGACCAGCCCGTCCACGGGGACTGCCAGGGCCTGCCGGATTGGGAATGCTGGTGTGTGGGCTGACCGCGCGGGACAGGGCGGTGGCGTAGCCGGACGCTTGGCGGCTGGAAGAGATCATCGGCTAGACGCAGAACATTGCTGAGCTCACCGTCCGGTAGGCACGGCAGTGACATCGCGGTAGGCATCAGCAGACCGGCCTGTTCGGGCTCGCGGAATGTCGTCCTTCTCGACTGGGTACGACTGTTGGCTCCGCACACGGTCGACTTACTATGGGGGCGAACGCGTGTGAACCAGACCGTAGTCGTCATATCGGGTACCGCACTGCTGATCAGCCTCTACTCGCTCTACCGGTCGGCCAGGAACGACCGGCGGGACGTTTCTCTGAAGCTGCACGAGTCGCTTATCGACCCGAAGCTTCAGTCCGGCCGGAAAGTGCTTCACGAGATGCAAGGAGGCCCCGGAAGCCTGACGCCCGAGCAGTACGAACTGGCGAACAGAGCTCTGGCAGCACTGGACATCGCTGGCTTCTACTGCGCAAAGAAATATGTGCGCGAGAAGGACTTCCTGGAACTCTGGGCACCTGCGCTGGTGACACTAAAGCGCTCTGCAGCCCCCTTTTTAGCGCACCGCGACGCCCAGCGGCCCGGCGCCGTACCCGTGTGGCCTTACTACCGGCGTCTGACCGAGCGGTCCGAGGAGTATCTGCGCAGCCGGGGAGTGGACATCGACAACTAGTGGCTACGGCTTACGTATCGTTCCGCTGACGCCTCATGAGCCTGTTGCCGCGTAGGCGACTGCCCTACACGACCACGCTATTCACCGCAGCGGCCGCAGGGACCCGCTCCTGCGGCTGCTGCGGAACGGCCTCGTTGGAGCACCCGAAGACTTCACAGAGGGGTGGTGGGGAGACGAATGACTGCTCGCGTGTGTCTGCGAAGCCGTCCTGTCCGCGCGGCAGTGGCTCTTAGTACTGCAGGCGTCCCTCGGTGTCGTACCTGCCGAGCAGGAGCGTGCGTGGTGCTGTGGTTTGGCCGGTGATGGCGCCGACGATAGCTTCGGTCGTCTCGTGCGCTTTGTACTTCGACCAGCCCCTGGCCGACGGCCGGTACGGGCCGTCCAGCTTCTTGAAGGCGACGCCCTCCAGCCCGACCGTGGTCCAGGTGGTCAGTCATTCGTGCACGGTGTGCGGGTCGGTGGTCGACGGGCACAACGCCAACGGCGCCACCAGTCGGCGCTCGCGGAACAGTTCCTCAAGTGCCGCCCGGCGCCGCGCATAGGGCGGTGCCCGCCAGGCGTAGGACGTTGAAGGCGACGAAGTGGGCCGGTTGCTGCGCGGCGGCCCGGACGGCTGAGGGACCGCGGCGGTGCAGACGGTTCTGCAGCTGCTCGAACGCGAGCCGCCCGCCGGCACTCCACACGATGAGTTCGCCGTCCAAAGTGGTGGAGTCCGGCAGCTGCGCGCCGCCGGCCACAATCTCAGGAGATGAGGACGCCATCTGGGTGCTGCGGCGTGAGCGCAGCACGACCTGGTTGCCGTCGTCGGGCAGTGCCGCGCGGAAGCCGTCCCATTTCGGGTCCGCGGCCGACCGCGCTGGTAAGGCGGGGATGCTCACTGCATGGGTGAGCATGGGCTCCGGCAGGAATTACGTCATGCACTGCGTTTCGCCTTTGCAGCCGTCTTCTTGGCAGCGGTCTTCTTGGCAGTGGTCTTCTTCGGGTGTAGTTCGTGGACGTCGGCGTTGCTCTCGCCGCGGGAGGTCCGGGCTTTTTTCACGGAGGCTTCCAGGGCGGCCATCAGGTCGACGACCTTCCCTTGGGGTGACGCCGGTTCCGGCATTTCGGGGGGTGCGTGGCCTTCGCGTTTGGCTTTGATGACTTCGGCGAGGGCGTCGGTGTAGTGGTCCTCGAACTCGCTGCCTTCGAGGTCGTCGCGGGTCATGTGGTCGATGAGGGCCTGCGCGCCCTCGATCTCATCGTCCGACACCTCTACCGCGTCGGGGATTAGTTCTTTGGGGGAGCGGATTTCGTCGGGCCAGCGCATGGCGTGCAGGACGATCGCGTCGTCGCGGACGCGCAGCATGCCGAGGCGTTCGCGGCCGGACCAGGCGTATTTGGCGATGGCGACCTTGGCGCTGCGTTCGAGTGCCATCCGCAGCAGTTTGTACGGTTTGGCGGCGACGGGGCCGTCGGCCTGGAGGTAGTAGCCGTCGCCCACCTGCAGGGGGTCGATCGAGGCGGCGGGGACGAACGCGGCGATCTCGATGGCCTTCGCGGTGGGCAGCGGCATCTCGCGCAGTTCCTCATCGGTGACCGCGATGAGGGTGTCCTTGCTGATCTCGTACGCCTTGCCGATCTCGCCCTGGGGGATCTCGCGGTCCTCGATCTCGCAGATCTTGCGGACGCGGACCCGGCTCATGTCGTCGAGGTGGTACTGGTGGAAGCGGATCGCGTGGTTCTCGGTCGCGGACACCACATGGATCGGCACGGTCACCAGACCGAACGAGATGGCACCTGACCAGATGGTTCGGGGCACGACAAACCTCCTGTACGGCCCCGAGGTCTTCAGCGTACGAGGAGCCGACCGGACCGGCACGCGCACCGCGACTGCGGCCTCGGGCCGGTCATCGGGCCGGTCCTGCCGCCTGCCGGCGACGGACAGCTCACCGCGGCCCTGGCGCACGCAAGCGGCGGCATGGCCCGGCGGTTGATGAAACCGCCGGGCCATGCCGCCGCAGGTCGCTACCTGCCGCAGGCCATCACTTCACGGTCACGGCCTGGGGCGGGGTGGGGGTGGTCAGCGGCGGTGGTGCCCGCCACCACCGTGGCCGTGGCCCCAGGACTCGCGGTCGATGCGGCGGTCGTTGTCGTTGCGCAGGGTGGCGGTGTCGGAGCGGTTGTCCCACACGTAGTGGCGGCGGTCCTGGTAGACGTGGCCGTCGCGGTCGCGGCCCTCGCCGGTGTGGACGCGGACGGACTCGTGGCCGCCGAGGCGGTAGTGGCGGAAGGTGAAGGTGTGGCCGTCCTCGTCCGTGAGGGTCCAGCCTTCGAGGTTGACGGCGCGCCGTCCGTCGTTGGTGATCTCCACCCACTCCTTGTTCAGGGAGCGGTTGGAGCGGTCGTCGCGGCCGGGTGAGTCGTACTGCACGGCCGAGATCTCGACGTGGGAGCGCCGGGCCTGCTGCTGGCTGCTGTCCGCGGTGGCGGGCAGGGCGGTGGCGCCGAGGGCCGCGCCGGCGGCGAGGACCGCGGCGGCGATACGGCGGGTAGAGCGTGAAGACACGAAAATCCCCCAACGGTGCGTGTCCCGGCGGCCGGCCCTGACCGGTCACCGTGGACGGTGGTGCGTTCCCGGCGAGTGCCGAGGACCCACAGCTTGGCCACGCCCGGCCTGATGCGGCAGATGTCCTGCTTGGTGTTGCTGTATGCGGACATTTCCGTGACTGTCGGATGTATCCCGCAGCTATCCCGGCGGACTGGCGGCGCCAGGTCGGTGCCCGCCACACCCACACCGCAGGACCGCCGTGGAAGCGGTTTCCAGCTCCCCGCACGCCCCCGCCCCACTCCCGCCACGCCCCCGACCGGCCCTCCCGCATACCCGTAACAGGTCGCAGACCCGGTTTGTCGCTCCGCTGTTCCCCCGCACAGGTAGGCGTTCGATTCCCCTGGCGGCGCCGGTCGTTGCGGAGGCGGCCGAACGGCGACTCGTCAGCGGGTCCTGCCGTCACCTCGCCTGTGTGCGGGTGCTGGTGAAGTGCACGGCCGGTCCCCAGTTGTCGCGGGCGGCTGCGAGGCACCACTGGCACAGGGGTAGTCCACCACTGCCGTATTTCAGCGTGGCGCGTTGGCAGCCGGAACACGGTCCGACGTGACTGCTGGAGGTTTTGAAGGTCGACGGGTCCGGTTCGCTGATTGGTGGCGGGGGAGTGCTGGTCATCGCGGGGTGTCCTGTCGGGGGTGCGGAAGTGGGTGGACACCGCGGTGCAGTGTGGCTGGCCGTGACAGTGCGGGAAGCCGGTCAGTGCGCCGCGGCGTGAAGGGCCGGGCGGCTGGATAAGGGGATGTCGAGCGCGGTGTCCGGGGCGCAGTGGCTGCACGCGCGCAGGCCGGCATCGAGAAGCCGGCGGGCTTCGTCACGGCTGATGGGCCGGCGGCGCTTGCCGATGGCGTAGCAGCGGCCGGCGTGGACTTCGACGGGTGGGCGGCCGTCACCGATACCGAGTTCGACGACCCATTCCGGTTCCGGGAGCCGGGCGAGCCGGCCGTGTTCCTGCTCGGCTTCGCGTTGCCGGACGGTGGCGATCTTTGCGTCGATACGCTCCAGCCACATGGCGTGCCAGGTCCTCAAGGTCAGCAGTCTTGCCAGGTCAGCGGGCAGGTCATCAAACATAATCTCGCTCCTGGATGTGCGGACCGGTCCGGCCCGTCCACTCGCGTGTTCGAATACTAGTTCGATAGTCTGCGGGTGGAGGAGGTGGGGTGCCATGGCGGCAGCGGAAGGCCAGGTGAGGGTGTCGAGTGTGATGCATGTGCGCTGTCCGGACCGGCTGCCGGATGACGTGTTCCGGCAGGTCCTGGAGCAGTGTGCGGAGCTTTCCCCGACCGTCCAGGCCCTGCCGCCGTCCGCGGCTCTGGTGGAGCTGAAGGGCGCCCTGTGCTACCACGGCGCGGACGCCCGGCGCCTCGGAGAAGTGCTGCGGGTGCGCACGCTCTCGCAGCTCGGCACCGACGTCCGCGTCGGCATCGGGCCTACGATCACTGTTGCGGCGACCGCCTCCGGCCAGATCGACGGCCCCGGCGGTGTCCTGGCCGTGGACCCGGACCAGGTTCTCGACTGGCTCGGGCCGCTGCCGGTGGAGGCCCTGCATGGTGTGGGTCCGAAGCAGGCGGCGGCGCTGCGCGAGTACGGCGTGCACTGCGTCGGTCTGCTCGCCGCGGTCCCGCCGGCCACGGTGCAGCGTCTGCTGGGTGGTAAGGCCGGCCGGGTTGCCGTCGACCGGGCCCGCGGCATCGACCCCCGTCCGGTCGCCCCGCGCGCGATGCCCGCGTCCGCGAGCGTGCGGCACTCCTTTGTCCAGCACACCCTGGACGGCGCCGTGGTCCGCGGCGCCCTGCTCGACCTGGTCGTCCAGCTCGGGCTCCAGCTGCGCGGCCGTGGCCAGGTGGCGCGCGGCCTCACCCTCGTGCTGCGGTTCGTCGGCGGCACGTCGTGGGAGAAGACGCGCCGTCTGCCGGAGGCGTCCGCGCACGAGGACGACCTGCGCACGATGGCGTACCGGCTCATCGATGCCGCGGGCCTGCAGCGCGGCCGACTGACCGGGCTCGTCCTCAGGGGCGAGGACCTGGTCGACGCCGGCCAGATCGCCGAGCAGATCAGTCTCGACCAGGCACGCGAGGACCGGCTGGTCGCGGAGGCGGTCAGCGACCGCATCCGAGGCAAGTTCGGGCCCGGCGCGATCGGCCCGGCCGCTACCTTCCGCCGCGCCTCCTGACCACCCCCACCCCCACCCATCGGCTACACCGGCCCAATCTGCCCTGGAAGCGAGAACTGGTGCTGCTCAACCCGCCCGGCATGCTGGATCCCGCATCGCTGCCGCACTGGCCCTACGCCCGGGCCGTCGACCAGGAGCTCACCGGCCGCGGCATCCCGCCCGGCGCCGTCCGCGTGGAACGCGACTACCGGCGCGAGACCGCCATGCGCCTGGTCTTCACCTGGGACGCCTCCCGCTGCGCCGGCCCGGGCGGCATCCGGCTGATCTGGCACGACGACACCGGCTGGGCCCACAGCCTGCTACGCCCGGACGCCGTCGGCGCGATCCCGCGTGGCCCCCTCACCGCACTGCACCGCGTCTACGCCACACCCGACGACGTCGCTCAGGTGGCCGGCGCGCTCGTCTCCCGGCGCTTCCATCTCTACAGCGGCGATCACCACCAGGAGTGGGAGCAGGCTGCGCAGGTGCGTGCCGCGATCGACGCCTTCCACCTCACCGTGGTGGGAGCCTGCAGGGCGGGCTGACGAGGACGCCCGCAGTAGCAGCGCTTCTAGACGTCGGGTTCCTGGTGCAGGTCGAGGAAGCAGCGCAGGCGTACGCCGGGCGCGCCGGGCTCCCTCGCGGTGCGGTCCGCGGGTGCGATGGCGCAGTGGGCGCCGAGCAGCTGCTGGACGGCGAAGGCGGTTGCGTCGTCGGCGGCCGCGATCTCCACCACGGCCAGGCCCGGCCGGGCCACGTGTGCGTTATTGATCGGGTTCATATCCGGTCCGGCACGACGTGCCGGCCGCCGTGCGGGTTCTGCGCGTCGGGCGTGTTCACCCGACCGGGTCCGGCCGCCGGCCGGTGCCCGTCGCCTGCAGCGTACGGGCACCGGCCAGAGCCGGTCCGGGGATCTTCGCCAGTGCGTGGGGGCGGTCTACCACCAGGGGGTGCAGGTGATGCCGCTGCTGGTGCCGAGGCTGTCCACCTGCGCGCAGACACGGAAGGCCCGGCTCGCCGAGCTGCTGGTCGGGTAGGCCGGGGTCGTGATCCTGGTACCGGCCGAGAACACCGCGAACGGACCACACTGGATCCACGACTTCTTGTTGTCGTTGGTGACATCCATCCAGACCTGTCCTCTGGCGGTGGGGCCCCAAATACTGGCACTGGTGCTCAGGACGCCCCATCCCATCGATGTGCCGCCGACGTTGCCGGTCTGCATCGCGTACGAGGCGACGGCCGGGGGAGTGCTGATCGACAGCGCTCCCGCCCCCGCCACACCCGTTCCGCTGAGACTGTCGGGGATGTCGGTGAAACCTTTCGCACCTCCCGTACAGTCCGCTGGCGCCGCCTGAGCCGCACTGGACGAGCCGGCCACGAGTCCTGCCCCCAGCATGAGTGCGGCTGCCCCCACGCTGAAGATCCGGCGAATGCTGTGCATGTTGTCTCCCTGGTCTACGTGCGGACGGCTCCCGCAGATCGGCTCTGTGCCGCACTGCCCACCTGCCGGGACCTTCGTCGTGTCGTCGGCTACTGGGCAGCGTTCACGGCGCTCCCACTCCAGCCGCCGTAGGCCAAGAGTTGTCCGAGTCAGCGATGGGGACGGTAGACCGTGCCCGGGGCGCCGCGTCCCTGACAGATGTCAGGGTCCGATGAGGTGATGGATGGGTGCAGTGGCATGCCAGGCCGTTCGCGCCGCTCCTGTCGCCGGTGAAGATCCCGCGCTCGCCGCTCCGCCACGTCGTCGCTGCTCTCGCCGCCCGCAGGTGGATGGGCGCCGTGGAGGTGAAGGATCTGACACCGGGCACTTACGGCGCCGGGGTGTAGTCGACCGTCTCCTGTCCGCAGCCCGCGGCGAGTTCGGTCAGGGCGGCCCGTTCGCGGCCGTCGGTGGTCAGCTGCCAGCGCAGTTTGGTGGCGACCCAGTCGGTGGCGTAGGTGCAGCGGGCGTCGGCGAGCGGTGGGGTCCAGTCGGCCGGGTCCTGGTCGCTCTTGGAGCGGTTGGTGCGGGCGGTGACGGCGACCAGGCTGCGGTCGGCGTCGAGGTCGTTGGCGTAGGCCTCGCGCCGTGCCGCGGTCCATCCCGAGGCCCCGGAGTCCCAGGCTTCGGCGAGGGGGACCATGTGGTCGATGTCCAGGCCGCCCGGCGCGGTGAGGGTGACGCCGTCGTAGTAGGAGTACCACTCGCCCGCCACGACTTTGCAGCCCGCCTCGATGGTCGGCTCGACCCGGGATTCGGCGATCAGGACTTCCGCCCGGGTGTTGCAGGTGTCGCGGTCGGCGTCGACCCAGTGCTTGAAGCTGGTGCGCTGGTATCCGTCGCGGGATTCGGCTGCGGTGGGCAGGAGTTGGACGGCGTCGGCCAGCGGCAGGGATTCTGCCCGTGCCTGGTCTGCGGCGGCGGGTGCAGCGGTGA
The DNA here is from genome assembly GCF_026341275.1 of Streptomyces ortus. NCBI lineage: Bacteria > Bacillati > Actinomycetota > Actinomycetes > Kitasatosporales > Streptomycetaceae > Streptomyces > Streptomyces ortus. The sequence goes on along the minus strand of NZ_JAIFZO010000002.1, from coordinate 14,121 downwards.
GGGGGAAGGCCAGGAGGGCGGCGGCAGTGACTGCGATCTTCGAGAACATGAGCTCTTGCTAGCGGTGGCCGGTCGCGACTCGCCCGGACTTGGGCCTGCTCTCACCCGGGTGAGGGCATTGGTCGTACCGCTCGCGGCGGACCCGGCCGCGGGAACGGCGCGGCTGTGCTGTGCGGATGCTCCTGCCGTCGGATGCGCGCACCGCTTCCGCGCTCCGGATGGGGCCGCGTCTTGTGCCGTCAGGCCAGGGTCTATGTGCAGGTGTCGTGCTTGCGGGTGGGTTCCGGGGCGGGGGCCGGGCTGGGACTGGGATCCGGGCTGGGGCTGGGGTCTTGGCTGGGTGTGGGATAGCTGGTGGGTGTGGGTTGGGGGAAGTCCGCGGGGCAGCTGGTCCGGCCCATGTAGTAGATGCACATGCCCGGGGCCTGCAGGGCCGCTTGCTGTACTTCGGCTGCGAGAGCCGGGGAGTGGACCTGCCGGGTCTGTTCGGTGCGGAGCGAGATGCTGGTGCTGCTGGTGTGTGCGGTCGGGCAGAGGTGGGGGCTGCTGGCGTCCAGGGCGAGGATCAGTACGCCGGCCAGGCTCGTGGCCGCCAGGGTCCGGCTTGCCTTGGTCAGAACGCGTCCCGCGAAGCGGCCGGATCCTGCCGACGGGCGCGGCGCGGCCACGGCCGGCGCAGGAGTATCAGCGGCGGGTGGTGGCGCTGTGGGTGCAGCCGCGGGCCCGGGAGCACCGCTGTGAGGGGCATCGGGACCAACTGGTTCCAGGCCGACGGGTGCCGGTGTCTGCGCCGGTGTTGGTGTACGGGTGGGGGCGGGCCGGGGCCGGTGGGTGCGCAGTTCGGTGATGGTGCGCCACTGCTCGTGCCAGAAGGCGAGGTCGGGGTGGGTGCGGTCGGGGGCGGGGCAGGGCTGGCCGTAGGGATCCCAGGACATCAGGGTGCGCACGAGGACGATCAGTTTGTCGAGGCTGACGTAGCGGCCGTTGAACGCGGCATGCTGGGTCGCCAGCGGCAGCGGCACCCCCTCACCGAACAGCCCCTTGGCCCGCGCCTGGATCCTGCGCAACGAGGGATCACCCCGCTGCACCTTCAACCGCCGCAGCGCCTGCGCCTGGCGCTGAAGATGCTGTTCGTACAGGCCCTCGCGCTCAGTGCTTTCGGCCTTCGTGTGGTGCTCGCTCACCGTCGCCCATCCCCCGTACCGCTGTGCTGAGCAGGCTAGAAGGACGGTGGTGGAACAGCACCGAACTTCAGCGAACAGCCCGCCGGTGTGACACAGAGGCAACGCTGCGTTCGACCGGACCGGAGAAGTGTTCACTCACGCCGAGCTGCCGATCGGGTGTCATCGGATCCGTTCGGCCCACGCCTGCCGTCGCCCCACCCGGCGGGACCGTTAAGCCATGAGCCCTCCTGAACCCGTCCAGCCCATCGCGCCCGCTCGGCCCGGCACCGCCTCACCGTCCGGTTCCGCGGAGCAGTCTCGCCTCGCGCCGGCCCCCGGCACTGAGCCGTTCTTGTCCCTGCACACCACCGTCGTCCTGCTCGCCGCCGCGGTCATCGGCCTCGTGATCGCCGCCCTCACTGTCCTGTCCGGCGCGCACCCGGCCACCGCGGTCATCGCCGCACTGACCGCCACCGGCGCCAGCACCACCGTCCTGCGCACCCTCATCGGATGACGACCCGCCAGGCAACTCGCATGGTTACCGCGCCGACAGGCTCCCGGACCCCGGCCGTGCAGGAATCAGGACGGCCATGAGACGGCCGGAGCTCTTCATCCTCACAGCGGATACAAAGGGTCTCCCGGCACCACGCCCTCCCCGCCGACCTGGGGCGGCTCCCGCACGCCCCAGGAGGGAGGACCCACCGGCGCGGGGAGACCTGCGGAACACAAGGGGAGCCGTGGTGCCCCCGCGCCGGCACGGCCGGCTACCGCCGATCACCGACAACCGGCGGCAGCTGCTCCCGCCCGCCGCCTCCTCACGGAAGGACTGCAAGCCGCCCCCACTTTTTTTGCGGTGGACGGCCCGCCGAAGGCCCGGGCGGGAGTACATGAGGTCATGGTTCCTGCGCTGTAGCGGCTTCCTCGGTGAGGGCTGTGCGCAGGGCGGTCAGGTCGGCCAGGTCCGCCTCCCGTACAAATCTCTCGATCAAGACACCGGCCCGCCAGTAGTCCTTCTCACGGACTGCCGCCACGACCTCCACGATCGCCGCGGCCTGCTCTGCCGATGAGACCTGCAACAGGCCTCCTTCCAAGGAGGACGGAGCGGAACCGACCAACGGCTCCGGGTTCCACCCTCCTCGCTTCGCCTGAAGAAAACCGATATCGCCTGTAACAGTATTAGTTTGGCATGCCAGGGTTACGTGCAGGCTCTGGCCGCTTCACGGGCGGCGGACAGGCCGCCGGGCCCGGGCCCGGACCGCTACCTTCACGTGGTCAGACAACGCTGAACAGCCCCTTCCTGCCACAGGGGGAAAAGCAGAAAAGGGGCCGACGCGCCGGAGCGTGTACGCCCAGCCTGACACACCATCACCATCCGCTACGGCGCGCGTGGGTGTGGCTGCGCCGCGAGACGGCAGAGGGTAGCCCGTGATGCGGCTGCGCGCTCGTTGCGGTACGCGTCACGGCTGTCCATCACGCAAGCGTCGCCGAGGTGTGTGAGGAAGCCGGCCCCGGACGCCTGCAAGGGTCTTCAAGTCCCCTACCGTGTTTCCTACCGATCCCCCTACCAACTCCCCTACCGGTACCACCAGTAGACTGCACACGGTTTATGCAGCTCAGCCCCCTTGCCCAGCCCTGACCACGACCCATGGCAACCCTCTTCTGTCTCCCTTCCTGTTCCTGCTGGTTGGTGGGGGATGTGTTGTCTGTGGCAGGTGGCAGGCTGGATGCGTCGTGATCAGAGGGCCCGGGCGGCGCGGCTGTTCGGTTGCGGCCCGGCGCGGTCGGTCCGCTCGCAGCGCGGTGAGTGGGTACACCGCCGCGTCAGGCGCGGCCAAGAGGAAATGATGAAGGGGCGGGTTCGGGGTGGGTGGTTCGAAGGCGTATCCGTACGGGTCGACGGCCGCGGTGCGTGGACACGTCCTGGCCGCGCTCGGAGTCCTGAAGGTGGCGACCGCAGACCAGGTCCACCGGCTGACCGCTCCCGGTCACAAGGACAACAAGGCGTTCCGCAACGCCCTGCTCGACTTGTCCCGGCACGGACTGACGGTTTCGGAGGGCAGTGCGCGGGACGGGAACAAGCTGTGGAGGCTGACTCCGCTCGGTCTGGGCGCCGCGGCCGAAGTCCTGTGCCGGACTGTCGGCGAGATGGGCTCCACCGCGCGGGGAGCGGCTCGTTCGGGTGCTCCGCATGCGATGGCGGTCAACGAGACCATTATCGCGATCACCCGCACCGTGCCGGAGCCCACCCGCCCGGTACGGCGTACGACCGCCACCACGTTGCCGATCCCCGCACAGATCACCGCTGCCGCCACGGTGTCCGACGCTTCGACCGGCGAGTCGGCTGTGCCCGGCGTGGTGGCCGGGGTGGGGTCGGTGAGGGCCTGGTCGACGGAGGTGGCGATGGCGCTGCCCAGCAGCGGCCGCAACCGTGCCACCGTCCGCACTGACGCCGTGCTGCACGCGCCGGAGGCGGGGGTGCCGGTGCTGCTGTTCGAGGTGGACAACTGCACGGAGTCCGCGGATGTCCTGGCGGCGAAGTTCGACCGCTACCGCCGTTTCTTTCGCCAGAAGACCAAGGACCACCAGGGCCGCGAACTGCCAGTGTGGCGGACCCTGTATCCGCCGACCTTCCGGGAGGGGTACCCGCCGGTCGCGGTGGTGTTCAACCCGGGGGCCCGGACTGGGGAGCAGGCGTTGAGGAACCGTATGAACCGGGTCCTGGACCTCACCCGGGAGTTCTGGTCGGGCAGCTGGGAGCGCATGGGCGGCTACAACGGCGAACCGGACGACGGATACCGCGACTACGGCGACGCGATCCCGCTGCTGTTCACGACCCTGCCCCTCCTGCAGGAGCAGGGGCCGCTCGGGGAAGTGTGGCGGCGGTGCGGACACCGCCAGTGGCAGATCCTCACCGACGCCCTGGCCAATCCCGATGACATCGAGGTGTGGCGCCACCGCGACGAACAGCGCAGCCAGGAGCGCGAGGCGCACTGGGAAGCCGAACGCGCCCGGCAGCAGGAAGACTGGAAGCGTGAACGCGAGGCCGGGGTGAGCGGTTGGGAGAACACCTCGCACTACGTCCCGGATGACGCTTCGGGGGGTCGGGGGCCGGTGTCTGCTCCGGCCGCGTGCGAGCGGTGCGGCCTGCCCGTCACCGGACGCCCGGGCTATCTCTATGACGACGTCCCGCCCGAGGACGGCCGGCACTGCCCCGACTGCCGCACCGGCCTCCGGCAGCAGCCCCGGACGCTGCGCCAGTCCCTGTTCGGCAAACGCCCCGGCAGGTAGCCGCTCACGGTGGCTGTGGCGGCCGGGTCCGGCACCATCCACGTTCCGCAGCCGTCGATCCCCGCCCCGACCGCGGCTCCGGACAATACGAAGACGGGCCCGCCGGGGCGCAAGGAGGCAGGCTGCGATCCACACGTGGGTGCGACCAACGCCGCGGGACACGCCCTGGTTCGGCGGGACCAGGTGCTCATGGATGAGGACGCCACCCTGCGGCGCTTCCCCACCGATGCCGAGCACCTGCAGAAGTGGCTCCGGACGATCGGGCGCAACCTTGCGAAGGTCGCCGTGCCTGCCGACGACGTCGTGGACGCGGAGATCGTGGAGGCCTAACCCCAGAGGTGACAAGGAACCCGGCAGATTTGCCGGGTTCCTTGTGGATGACGGGAATCCGGCGATGTGCCGGGCCTGCCTGGCTCCGCAGGCGCCGCCAACCGTCCCGTACGGCCGCCGGGTGTGGTCTGCTGTCAGCTCAGAGCGGTGGGGCGCCGTGGGGGCGGGAGCGCCCCCAGCAGTGTCCACAGTGGTTGGGAACCGGCCGCCCACTGGGCGAGTGTGCGCCGGTCCACCAGGTACAGGCGCTGCGCTGACGCGAACGCGACCCCGGGTTTTGTGACCCGGCCGTTCGTCACCAGGACCGCAATGTCCGCGCCGTGGACCGGGCGGGCCGTCCCGTTGAGGACCTGCAGGTCGGGGGTTCCCACGGCGGAGCCGTGGTCCCCGCCGCGGCGGTGCTTGCACTGGATCACCCAGCGCCGCCCGAACGGGTCGGTGGCCTTCACGTCGGCTCCCAGGTCACCGCCCCCGCCGACCCGCACCGCATCCTGGCAGCCGTCCCGGCGCATCAGCTCGCGTACCGCGTTCTCGAACTCGCGGTGGTGCAGAGCGTCCAGCTGCGGCATCGCATACCGCAGGGCACGGGCCTGCACCTGCTCCCACTGCGCCCGCTGCTGACGCCGCTGCACCCACCCAGTAACGACCACGGCCCCGACCGCGAGCAGGGCGATGAGCACCCACCAGTGGACCAGCAGCCACTGAACCACCGCCACGAACAACATGATGACGAGCCCGCAGGCTCCGAGAACCACCACCAGCCCTGCATCCACGGGCGCCTTACGGCTGCTGCGCCGGCGCGTCCGCCGCCGGGTCACCGGATCCCGCCAGAGACCCACGGAACCGGGTACGACACCGCGGGCTGAGGCCGCTCGACCCTCGCCGTGCTCTCGAACTCGACCGGATACTGCTGCACCGTCGTACCCGGCCGAGGAGCACCGCCGTCCCCGCCCGTACCGACGCCGCTGTTACTCATGCCGACAGCCGCCAGAGCGACCACCGCTAACACCGCCATGTCCCGACGCGCCCCCGGAGCCCACCGGGAATACCCCCGGACCGGCGTCCCGTCTGAGCGCTCATACGGCCTGACCCAAGGCACAATGCCCCCCCTTTGTCGTGGCGCGTCTCCGCGCAACTGCACATCCTCGCAGCCGGCACTGACAACGGGTCAGGAACCAAACACTCCGCGTGATCAATTCACGCTGAAGCCGAGACGGGTCAGATAAGACGTGGGCGCTGCCCCCGTAGGCCACCCGCTCGCCGCGTTCGCGATGCTGCCCCGACTCAAAGCCGGCCCGGCGTTACGTCGTGGGGGGCAGCTCATGGGGTGAGGGCCCAACGCCATGACGGGTATTGGGCCCTCGGAGACGGCGCATCCGCTGTGAGGAAGCGGGTGCGCGCTACTTCGTCAACGACGTCGCCGTCGGGTGGACACGCTGTTCACCGCTCTGTTCAGGGCGTGTGTGGGTCCGTGCCTGCTCCGACAGGCACGGACCCACCTCGAACCTACCCGGCACCCTGCCGAGGGTGCCTTGCGGGTCTGGATCATGGGTCGGCCGGGCGCCCTGCCGCTGACGGCCGGTCAGCCCGGCATCGGGGACAGCAGCGAGTACCGCTCCAGTGCCAGTGAGCGGTCGTCCCCGTGTCAGCGAGTGCCGTCTCCCGATGACCCGGTGGTTGCCGCGGATCGGGCGCGCGACGATGCCCAGCAGTGGTCAGCGGACCACTGCCTGCTTGTCCGCGGCGATCACGTCGGCGACGGTGCGGCCGTGCACGGCGACGGTCAGCGCGGCGTCCACGGCCAGGCCGCGCGCGGTGTCGAGATCGAAGTGGTGTCCCTCGCGGGACCAGGTGCCGTCGGCACTCAGGTACTGGCCACCGTGGCCACCCCGTGGACCGGCATGGAAGACCTCCCACTGGCCGTGCCAAGGGCGGAAGATCACCCGGATCACGAAGTCCGCGTAGTCGGGATGACTCGTGGGGAGGGCGCACGCGGCGTACTTCACGGGCTCAAAGCTCACGACGGGGACGTTCGTCATTCCCGCTCCTCTGATCAAGTTGTTTACGAACAACTTGGCTTCAACGCCACCAGCTATCAGTACAGCGCTGCGGATACTCCCTAGACAAGCACCGAGCGGCCGGTTTCAGAGGCTGATGCCGGAGAGCCGGGAGAGTCGTTCGAGCTGGGGGTTATTGCGTCGGTTGAGGGACGACAGGACGCGGAAAACTGCTCGGACCCGGTACCGCTTCGTGGGGCACACGACGACGCGGATTCATGTGACTGAGCGCTTCACTTGGCGGATGAGCGGTTGAGTTGGCGAACTGAGCACCCGCGCGCGGGTGCGCCTGGCAAGCCGAAGCGCTCAGTCACACGTTGTTGAGCAGGTGTTCCTACTTCCCAAACCCTTCGTGGATCTCCTCGGCGAGGACGCCGTCCTCTTCGCTAATGCTGCCCGTACTCCGGTGTCGGCGGCGTCCGCGACCACGATCGCCTCCCAACTCGCCCCGGCCTGCCCGGGTTACGCCGTCAAGCCGGATCAGCGCCTGGCTACACTCCGACTTCATGACGACGATCTACACGACCCAGGAGTGGAAAGGCCACGGGAGGCAGAACTACTACTGGAACGAGTACAGGCTCGAAGGCGGCACCGTCGTCAAGTACAAGTGCCACCGGCAGAAGTTTTTTGACGGCGATGAGAACACCTGGCAGAAGGACGAATCGCTCCAGGAGTTCTGGGGACTCGACGACCCGAGCATGCCCGACTGGCTGAGGCGGTATCTCTGATCACGTCCCTATCCCTGTAGCCCTGGAACGCATCACCGCGTGCCTGTATGGCTGCTGACAGATTTCTCGGAGCCATGAAGCGGCGGCGGAGCCATCGGCGTGCCTGTGGCGCCCGCGCCGGTACGGGCCGGCGGCCGGGGGCGAAAACGCGCGCGGGTGCTCAGTTCGCCAACTCAACCGCTTATCCGCCAAGCGAAGCGCTCAGACACAGTTCACCGGTGTGAGTGATGACAGGTGGTGGTTGCGGCGGGACGCTCGGCCAAAAGCCAAGTGGGAGCCCGGTCGTTGAGCGCGGCCGGGCCGCGCGCCGTCAGGCGACCTGCTGGTGTCGATGTCCCGCACTCTTACTGGGACCGTGGGTGCGGGACATCGTCTTGAGCGGGAATAGTTGCTGCACGATCTGGAGACACTGATGCTTCGCGCTGCGTGCCGGTGCAATCGGGCGACGTCTGGCGCGAGGAGCAGAGACAGCCGGCAGAAACCGGCTTCGGGGCGCCCGTACGATGATCTCCGTGACCACCCGCCGCACGCTCGGCGCCGGACCCGACGTTCCTGCCCCGGGCATCCGCGCCACACAGGCCGACCTCCATGACGCGCTGCCCGGTGTCCGCATCGCGGACCTCGACGAGCTGCGGGCCCGCGGTGTCATGGGGAACCTTCCCCCCGCGCCACCCAGAGCCCGGCGCAGCCTGGGAGCAGGCCAAGAGGACACTGCTTCGCCCGACGCGCTCGACTGAATCCTGCGGCCCGCCTGCTCCCGTATGACGAAGTCGGCGACGACGAGGAAGCCCTCCACGGGGAACCCCCGTCTGGATGATGACATCGATCTCGTACTCGGCCTGGTTCTGCAGGGCGGGGTTCGTATCGGTCGCGTAAGGGCGCCGATTTTTAGTGGTGGTGAACGGGGGCCGGGCTGGCGGGATGCTGACTCGAGGACCCTGCCTGGCGTGTACCAGGACGTGGGGCGGGGTGGTCGCAGCCGGAGATGTTCTTGTTGCTCCGGAAGCGGAGCGGCGGATCACCGGGCGCCAGGTGCGCGTTCGTGTACTGCGAGCCGTTCACAGGGGTAGGGCATCAAGCTTGACCCCGATCTCCAGGATGTGGGCGCTAGGCACTTGGTGTGCGATGCCGATGCCGTGGTCCATCAACTCCTGGAAGTCTCGCTCCTTGGCGAAGATGTCCTGATAGTCCGAGACTGGTTGCGGTGCTCTGCAGTCCTGGATGTTGTACGCAGTCCGTCCCGGCTACAGCCCTGACCTGGAGTGGTCGGACCTGCAGTCGGGACGGAGGCGTTCTGCCGGAGAGGCTGTTGTCAGTGCCGGGTTCTACTGTGGCAATGACAGCGAGGAGCAGGTGATGGCGGCGGAGATTTTTCGTACCGGCGGGGTGCACCCGGGCGTCGTGGCAGACGCCCGGGCGGTAGTCATCGCCGGATGTGCACGGTGATCTGGAAGCCGCCGGCAGTGGCTCCTCCCGCCGCGGCGACAGCGGCGGCGGCGATGCCGTTGCCGGTCAGGGCGAGGACGAGGACGGTGGCGAGGGTCGCCACCGTCGTCAGGACGGGCAGCCACGGGTAGAACCGGGCGGCGGATGATCTCGTACCGGAAGCGGTACGGTCGATGGGCGTCACGGCTTCTGAGTTCCTTATCGACGGAGCGGTAGCCCGACGTCAGGCGAGAGGGAGGCCCCTTTCTGAATCTGCGAGGCAGCTTTCGTAGGGCGTAGCCGCGCGGACACAGAGCAGGGGTCCCCCCTTCGCCGTTCCGAAGGGCACCCGAAGGCTTCGGGTGCCTTGAGACTATGGGTGGGCACTGACACCGTGACGCCCGTACCCGGAGCGCCACGGCGGGGAACTTCGTCCCTAGCTCTTCCTATCGCACGACCCTGACAATCGTGCGTACTGACGAGAACACCCCAGGTCAGACCACGGGCATGTGTCTCAGGGGGTCATTGTTCTTCGCGCACGCCCGGTGGTGCGATCCGCTGCAGTCCGGCGGGCATCTTGCCGGACTGCAGCGTGCTGCCCGCTCACTTTTCAGCGCAGAATGCCTGGTCGGGCCTTATGAACATCAGTGATGCGCGTGACGGCGCGCCAGTTGAGCAGTAGGAGCTCGTCGATGAACTTGATGGAGCCCTTGTCCTTCGTGCCGATCGTGCAGAGAGTCGATGGACTTCGCGAACTCGACGATGCCGAGTGGCGCGTTGTCCGGCTGCCGATGTCGATGACGACCAGGGCGTCGTTCTTGTCGTACTGCACGTACGTGATGACGTTGTTCTTGAAGACCAGGTCCTCGACCTTCACCACCGACACACCGAACTTGCCCTTCGCGTGCAGCTTGCGTTGCGCGTGACGTTCTCCCTGGGCAGCGCATGAACTCCGCGATGACCGGGTGCCGCGGGTCGGTGCACGGTGGGAGCGAAGAAGGAAGTCCGCAACCCACAGGACCGTCATCTGTTGCGACAAGTTGCGCAGTCCTCAATGATTCTGTGCGGGTCACCACGCCCTTACAGGTGTGGTCGGGGTGCTGATATCCCCCTCAGAGCACCCCGCGCCTGACTCACCAGGAAGAGAAGGGCGGAGGGAAGGGTCGGGCACGGCGAGCGCTTTGGGCGATCGGGCGCCCCGCAGGCCTTCTCGCGCGCGTCGGCGGGGCCGCGCGCCGCAGTGGCAGGTGTGGCCGCAGAGTCAGCGGCGGGCGAAGGCGAGTGCCACGGCCGCGAGGAGCACCGTCGCTACGCCTGCGGCCACTGAAAGCGGCTGCGCAAGAGCCGGGTGCTGGTAGGTCACATACATCGCGAAGCCGCTGATAGCCAGGATGACCAGGACGGCCACCAGGCCCAACAGGGCAAGCGCGTTCGAATCACGACTCGGGCGAGAGGGCACCGGAATGCGTCCTTCACGAATCAGGGCACGCGGACAGAGGGCCGCACACTGCGTCGGGACGTGCATGACGGCCGTCAGACTAGCAGCACGAAAAACAGCCCACACACACTCTGACCTGCGCTTATAGGCATTGCATTGCCATGCTGCTCGCGTTACTGTGAGCGCTCTGTGGCGGGGGCGAGGAGCGCCTGGAACGGCCTGCCCCGGTTGCTGGTCCGGTGAAGGACTGGGACTTTCCCGGCCTCCCGGCCGACTGTGCTCCGGGCCGCAAGCCCGAGCTGCTGACGGAGGAGCAGGTGCGGGCGATCTCGTACGGGCTGACGCGGACGGACTGGACGCAGCGGCGGATCGGGGCGTTCGCGGGCCGGTCGGCGGCGGCGGTGAACAGCGGTGGCGTAGAGCGAATTGCGGGGTGGCACTGCGAAGCCTTCTGTATTTCCCAGAGAGATCCGGATGCTGCGTTTTCCCGAACCCTGTGCGGCTACTTACCAGCGCATCCCCAGTTCATCGAGTGTCGCGCGTCGTTCGGGGCTGAGTTTGGCAGCCCGGCGACGGCTGTTGTCCAAAAAAGCCCCGAGCTTGACCGGCTCGCTGTCCACGACTTCGATGTGTTTGCGGGCGGGGCGTAGGTGGCCTTCGCGTGCGTGGAACTGCTGGGCGGCGGCGATATTTGCGTTCCAGCGTTCGTCTTGTGACCGCCGTACCGGCACCACGATCTCGCCTTCCTCGGGCGGCTCGATGCCGAGGGTCTTCAGGAGGTACTGCTGTGCGGGCATCAGGTCGTTCCACCCGGCGCGCTGCGCGGTGATCCATGTCCCGAGGTCTTCGCCCTGGACGACCAGCTCGCCCGTCCCGGTCGGGAAGGCGCCGCCGGCTTTCGTGTGGGTGAGGGCGAGTCGGTACGCCCGCTGCCAGGACACGTCCCACGCAGGGCACCACCCTGGGTCGATCTCTGCCAGCGCCTCCTGCCGGGCTTCTGAGAGCTCTCCGGCGTAGGAGATGTGGGTTTCCCCGGCGGCGCGCCGTACGGCGTTCTCTGCCGCTTTCCTGGCCGCGGCGCGCTGGTTTTTGGCCCATACTCCGATCGGCATGGAGCCGGCGCCGCCTCCAGTCCCGTTGGCCCCTCTGCTGCCCCATACGGCGCCGGTGGGCGGGAGGAAGTGCCCGTGGACGGCGGCGTATGAGCGGGCGACCTCCAGCCCGGCGTCCCACGCGGAAGCGTGTACGGACCAGACCATGCCGAGCTTTTCAAGCGCCCTAACGCGCGAGGCTTCCAGCGTCCCGGCCACGTAGTACCGGCGTTGATCTGCTGTCCATACCCCCAGCGGATGCGAGCCGGCGGATACCCACTCCTCCGGTGTGACGTACGTGTACGGGACCCGCAGCTCCGTACTGCCGGTCTCGCGCAGCCAGCGGGTGGCGGCCTCGATGCCGCGCAGCCAGTAGGCGCCTTCGGGGTCGATGACGCGCAGCTGCACGAACCGGGTGAGCGCGGCCGGGTCGCGTTCCTCGCTGAACCGCAGCACCCCCGCGGCCCGTTCGGACACCCGCGCCGCCGCCCGGTCGACGTCGCCCTCGTCCTCACCGTCCGCCAGCTCGTCCTCGCCACGATCGTCGTCGGCGGCGGGTCGGCTGTTGCGCAGCCGGGGGTCCGCGAGCGCCTCGATCGTCTCCGCATCGTGCGCCCGCAGGGCTCCGAGGATCTTACTCAAGGCCGTATAGGCATCCGACGTGAGCAACTCATTCGGATCTTCACCCGGTCCGAGAAACACCGGAACAACCAACGTGGCGAGCTTTCCGTGATTCGGATTCAACCGCAGAGCACGCCCAACCATCTGCACAATATCCACCATCGAACCACGCGCATCCGAGAAAAGAACCGCGTCACACTCGGCAGTATCGACACCCTCTCCGAGAACCCGAACCGAAGAAAGAACACGCAATTCCGCCCGAACATTACGGCCTTTATATTCGACCCCTCCGAGGAAATCGGACGCAAATTCATCGAGTACCTGACGGCGGTGCCCAGGAGCATGCTCGCCGTAGAGCCAGTCCGACCACACTTGATCCGCGGGCGGGTAGGTATCGGGGTCGTCCTCGGCGAGCCGTGCCGCGACCGCCGGCACCGACACGGCCATGGCCTCGGCCTCGGTGACCCGGCTGTGGAAGGACAACACGCGCCGGAACCGCTCCTTCACGGCCGCGTGCATCAGCCCGCTCTGCACGGCCGCGAGCCGGGCCCCGCGCACCGCATCCGAGCCAGTGGCCTCCGTGGCCAGCGCCGCATAGAGGTCGGGATCGCGGATGTCCAAGCACAGCACCTGATACGGGGCGACGATGCCCCGGCCGATCGCCTCCGACAACGTCAGCTTGTACGCCACCGGACCGAACACCGGGGAGCCGTCCTCCATCGACGCCACCAACCGCGGCCGCTCACCCTCCGCCTCCCACACCCGCGCCGTCGCCGTCATGTACAACCGACGCTCGGCAGGGAGCTGTGCCTGGTCGTGCACGGTCGCCCACGGCTTCAAGCCGTCCCCACTGGTCCGGTGCGCCTCATCCACGACCATCAGGCTCCACACCCCCAAGCCAGCGGCGTGCGCGCGCTGCAGGACGCCGAGCCCGACCGACGCGTACGTGGCGAACACCGTGACCGTCTCCAGCCCGGACAACCACGCCACCAGCTCGTCGGGATCGGTCGTGCACGGCAGTCCCTGGCTCTCCTCCGCCCGCAGCGAGCACACCCCGACCATCGCTCCCGACCGGCCCGCCCGACGCCACGCGCCGGCCATCTGCGTCAGCAGGTCCAACGTCGGGACCAGGACCAGCACCCGACGGGCTGAAAGACGGTGCGCAGATTCCGCGCCGATCAGGGTTTTACCGGAGCCGGTAGCGGCGATTACCTGAGTCCTCAACCCCTCGGGAGGCATACGGCCACCGGGCGGCACACCGAGAATGCGGACGACGTTATCGACCGCCTCGACCTGATGCGGACGCAATTCCATCTGAGCCATAATACCTCACATTCTCGGTATGAAAAGAGATGGTCTGGCCCTAGCTCAGATTCCATCCAGGACGCAAAATGACGACTTACCAGAATCCCGCAGTGATGACGTTACGCACAGCTCTCCAGAAGGAAGAGGTACCTGGCAATCATCCCAGAAGCAAGCCAGCATTGAAAGTGACGCACACGGTTTGGTCGGAAGCGGTCGAGGTTGGTTTCAGAGTGTGGCGTGCCCGCAGCGGATGAGGGCACCAGTACGACAGGAGGTGTCTCGTGACCCGATCACCAGAAAGGTATGACCCGCCGGCCTGGACGAAACCGGGGGCCCGCTGGATCGCTTGGATGTGCTGGCCGATGCTCGCCCTGTGCGTAGGCTTGACGGTGTGGCGGATAGCTGAAGGCTCCACAAGCCAAGCCCTCTACGCGGCCTTCATGAGTCTCATGTTCGGCATCCTGCTGATCTCTCATCGGGTGAACCGGCGAGCCCGACATCACTGACCCAGCCAGCGCTTTTCCTGCTGCGCGCGGAGCGCGTAGCAGCTCCCGTACGGGACTGCGGAGCAGGCCTGTACGGGGTGAGGATCCGGCGAAGCCGGATCCGTCCCGGATCGCGGAGCGATTCCGGGCAGGCGGAACGGAGTTCCGCCGCATTCCACGGAGTGGAATG
>NZ_JAIFZO010000001.1:0-15809 GCF_026341275.1 Streptomyces ortus | reverse complement strand
TCCAGCCCCGGCACCATTAGAGGCATGCCCTGATACAGCTCCTCCTCCTCAGGAATCTTCGAATTCGCCGAGGCAAGAGGGTGCAGACCGATCTCATGGGACAGCATCCCCATGATGTAACCGATGTCGTACTTCTCGAAGTAGTAACTCGCCAGATTGATCTCCACACCCGCAGCACCCAGATCACGCACATCCGCAGGCGTCTCCGTCGTCCGCACATGCAGCGTGATCCGCACCGGACGGCCACCGACAAAACTCCTGATCGTCCCGTGCTCATCCAGCAACTCGACGATCCGCACCGCCTTGTCCACATACCGATCCGTCTGATTCAAATTGGTGAACTCAAAATTCCCCAACTTGAAGGGGCGCAGGGTCGGCACCGCATCCGCATCCGCATTCGGATCCTGCGGCGTACGCGCCGGGACGTCGGTGACCGCCGTCTCACCTCACCTGGACCAAGACAGCCGACGAGATCCTCAACTCCCTCGTCGACTACCTCGCCAAAGTCGGAACTACCGGTCAAAAAACACAGCAGAACTAATCAACAGGATTTCTGGCGCATCACACTAGCCGGCCGGTGAGCGCTGCCCCGGACACCGCTCACTGCCGGGGGCGGCCTCCGTCTGCGGCCGGGAACCGTGCGCAGAAGTCGTGCCGCGCCGACGGACCGGACACCCGCCTCCCACACGCCGCACAACCGGCCCCCTTCCTGCACCCGTACGGCGCAGCCACACCGTCCGCACCGACGCAGCCTGCGGTACGACCAATGCACTCTGCCGGATGACAACCGGTCGAAGGCCCGGCGGGTCTCGGCCGCGCGCCGGTAGCAAGAGCTCATGTTCTCGAAGATCGCAGCGGTTGCGGCTGCCCTCCTGGTCCTGCCGCTCTCCCCCGCAACCGCCGCCACGCATGGAGCGCGGGCGCAGACGCTGCCACTGGCCGAAGCCATCCACCTCCTGCCCACCGCGGTCGAGTCCCGCGGCGGCTACCAGCGCAGCAGCTTCAAGCACTGGGTCGACGCCGACCGCGACACCTGCAACACCCGGGCGGAAGTCCTGATCGCCGAATCCCGGGTGGAACCGACCATCGAAGCAGGCTGCAAAGTCGTGGCGGGCGAGTGGTACTCCTACTACGACGGCGTCACCCTCACCGCCCCGGGCGGCCTGGACATCGACCACATGGTCCCCCTCGCCGAAGCCTGGGACTCCGGGGCCTCGGGATGGACACCGACACGGCGCGAGGCCTACGCCAACGACCTCGACGCCGACCGCAGCCTGGTCGCCGTCACCGCCCGCACCAACCGCTCCAAAAGCGACCAGGACCCCACCGACTGGCAGCCCCCGCTCGCCGACCCCCGCTGCACCTACGCCACCGACTGGGTCGCCACCAAACTGCGCTGGCAGCTGACCGCCGACGACCGCGAACGAGCCGCCCTCACCGAACTCGCCGCCGGCTGCGGACAGGAGACGGTCGACTACACCCCGGCGCCGTAGCCGTACCCCCAGCTGGCCGGGCGTGGCCCGCCCCCTGCAGGCGGCGGGCACCGCCAGACGGTCTGCCCCCCGTGAGACGGTGCCCGGATCAGAACCTCACCGTGCAAGCCGCGGCAGCCGGCCCAAGGCCGAGCGGCAGCAGGGGCTCCCCAGACAGAAGCATGCCGAGAATCCCGGAAGGGAATCCCGGCAACACCACGAAAATCAGCGGGGAACGGCCCGCGTCAGAACCAGTCGGTACAGCGGATCACCGCAGCCTGACTTGCGGTCCTGATCCACGCGCAGGCGCGCATTGAGCTGCCCCGAGTTTCGTAGAGTCCGGTGATTTTGTTTCAGGCGGACTGCGGGACTCGTTCCTGGCTCTGCCAGAAGTCGCGTTCGTACTCGGCTGGTGGCACGTAGTCGAGCGCGGAGTGCAGGCGTTCTTCGTTGTACCAAGTGATCCACTGGAAGATCGCCCGTTCGACCTGGGCGGGGTCCTTCCAGGGGCCCTGCATCTCGATCAGCTCGGCCTTGAAAGTGCCGTTCAGCGCCTCGGCCATGGCATTGTCGTACGAGTCCGCGACGGAACCGACCGACGCGGAGGCGCCGATGTCCGCGAGCCGGTCAGTGTATCGAATCGACACATATTGGGCACCCCTGTCGCTGTGGTGAATGAGGCCGGAGTCCTTCTTGATTCTCCGGCGCCACAGCGCCATCTCCAGGGCATCCAGGGGCAGTTCGGTCCGCATGTGGTCGGCGACCTGCCAGCCGACGATCATCCGTGAGCACACGTCCAGCACGAACGCCACATATGCCCAGCCCGACCACGTACGGACATACGTCATGTCAGCTACCCACAGCTGATCGGGCCGCGCCGCGGTGAAGTTGCGGTCCACCAGGTCCGGCGGGCGTGGCGCCGACGGCTCCGGGATCGTGGTGCGGCGCCGCCGGCCACGGATCACTCCCTCCAGGCCGCGTTCGGCCATGAGCCGCTCGACGGTGCAGCGGGCCACCTCGATACCCTTGCGCCGCAGCGCGTGGGTGATCCGGCGGGCCCCATACGTGCCGCCGGACTCGGCGTGGACCTGCTCGATCACCGGCATGAACTGTTCGTCGCGGAGCCGGCGGGCCGACTTCGGCCGCTTCTTGCGGGCGAAGTATGTCGACGGCGACAGCTCCAGCACCCGGCAGACGGGATCGACCCCAAGACCGTTCGCACGCAGATGGTCGATCACCTGCTCGGCCTCGTCCGGGGACGGTCGATCTCCTGGACAAAAAATACCGAGGCGGCTTTGAGGATCTCGTTGGCCCGCCTCAACTCCGCTACTTCTTTGCGGAGTTGTTTGAGCTCGTCGTGCTCGGCGGTGGTCAGCCGGTCGTCGCGTTCGCCGTTGTCGGCCTCTGCCTGGCGGACCCAGCCGCGCAGGGCCTCTTTGTGGATGCCGAGGTCCTTCGCGACGTGCGCGATCGGGCGGCCGGTGGCGCGGACCTCGCGGACCGCCCGCTCGCGAAGTTCATCGGGGTATTTACGGGGTGCTGGCATGGTGCTGGTGGATCTCCTTCGCTAGGACCGTAACCCTGGCATCGGGGACTCCACAAATCTCAGTACAGCTCATTCGCCGGGATCGACGAGGTGGAGGTCGAGGCGCTTACGGTCGCGTTCGGCACGGTCGAGGTGGTAGCAACAGGCCGCGCGGCCGGGGTGGCGTGTCCGGACTGCGGCCGCTACGCGGACCGGGTCCACGACCGTTACCAACGCAGGCTGAAGGACCTTCCCCTCGCTGAACAGGGCGCCGTGATCCGGTTGACGGTCCGGCGTTTCATCTGCGGAGTGGCAGACTGCCGGCGCCGGACGTTCGCCGAGCCGTTCTCCCGGCTGGCTGCCCCGCATGCACGGTTCACCACCCGGCTTAACCACGCCCTGGAGCGAGTAGGGCTCGCGCTGGCCGGGCGGGCTGGAGCTCGGCTGGCTGCCCAGCTGGGCTTCGGCGCGGGACGGATGACCTTGTTACGCAGGGTCATGGCATTGCCCGATCCGCAGTTCAGCACACCACGGGTACTGGGCGTGGACGACTTCGCAATCCGTCGCGGCCAGACCTACTCCACCGTTTTGACCAGCGTCGAAGACCATCGCGTGGTCGATGTACTCCCGACCCGCGAAGCAGGGCCCCTGGCCGCCTGGCTAATCGAGCACCCAGGCGTGGAGATCATCTGCCGGGACCGAGCTGGCGCGTACGCCGAAGGCGCCCGCCGCGGTGCCCCCCGACGCTCTGCAGGTCGCCGACCGGTTCCATCTGTGGCAGGGCCTCGGCCGAGCCGTTGAGACCTGCATCGCCGCCCACCGCGAGTGCCTGCGCGGCCCGTCGCCCACCGGCACGCTGCCAGGCGCGACCCGTTCCGCCTCCGGTCGGCCGCAGGACGACTCGGCGCCCGTCGGCCGGCGGGCAGAGCGGAAGAAGGCAGCACATGCCCTGGTCCACGAGTTCCTTGCCCAAGGCCACTCACGTCGGGCGATTGCCCGGCACATGGGGTGGGGTCTCAACACCGTGCTCCGGTACGCGAACGCCGCACGCTGGCAGGACACCTTCCGCGAGAACCGGCCCCGGTCCAGCAGGCGGACCCTTACAAGCCCTACCTGGAGCGGCGATTCGCCGAGGGATGCACCAGCGTCACCCGACTGCACGGCGAACTCACGGCCGCCAACGCGCCCGTCACCTACCAGATGGTCCGCGCCCACATCGCGACCCTCCGCAGGGCTCCGGCCGGCACGGCGCCGCGGCCGCCATCGGTGCGGCAGGTCACCGGCTGGCTCACCCGGCACCCCACGGCCCTGACCGAGGAAGACCGGGCCGGTCTGAAGGATGTCCTGGCCCGCTGCCCCGAACTGGACAAGGCCGCCGGACATGTCCGCGCCTTCGGTGAGATACTCACCGACCGCCTCGGCTCGACACTCCCCACCTGGATCGACGCAGTCGACGCCAGCCAGTTACCCGGTCTCACCGGCTTCGCACTTCACCTGCGCCGAGACTTCGATGCCGTGACAGCCGGGCTGAGCCTGAACTGGAACTCGGGCAGCCTCGAGGGTGCCGTGAACCGCATCAAGAAGATCAAAAGGCAGCTCTACGGCCGAGCCGGATTCGAACTGCTCCGCAAAATGATCTTGCTGCAGTAGCTTGCGCGACGGCAGTGGTCTGTCGCTGGTCGGCCCGTGAAAGGTCAGAGTTCGGTCGTCCAGATCCCGGCAGGGTGCTCACCCGGCGGCTGCCACAACTGAGGCTGCGACTGCCGATGCCGTTCCTCGGCCTGTTCCTCCCAGTGAAAACGGTTATCCGCGTCGGGCCACGTGACTTGCAGCACAGGAGAAGGAGGTCGCCGGTAGAACCCGATGGCCCGCCCGAAGAAGGTCCGGTACCAGCGGAGGTCAACGTCCCTGAGCGCGACGTGGTGACCGTCGACAACGCCAGGGAGCCTCTGGCCCTCAGCCAGTACAGCGCCCGCGGCGGACTTCTCTCCGATGCTGTTGAGCATGCGGTGCATGGCGTGGATGTCGAGTCCGAACACGGCGAGCTCAGAAGCGCCGTGAGTGTGTGCGAGGCCGATCGTGTAGGCGAATCCAGGACCGATGTCGTCCTCGGGAACCATGACGACGTGCCATCCCTGCTGTTGCACATTCTCGATGATCGTCAGATCCATGCGGTCCGCTTCGTCTCGGTCGCCGTAGTGATGGCAAAGGACGCAGCGGCACTGGAACGGATCAGCAGTCATACGCGGAGGCTACGAGGTGAGCGTTTGGGCCGGACAGTCGGACTCGCGACCATCCCTTCAACCGAACGGCACTGTCACCCTCGGCGACGGCTCCCCAAGATCTGTGCCAGAACCGAAACCTGACGTCACTCAGGCGTCGAGCCGGGCCGTCAGGCCGTCGAGGACCCTGTCGAGCCCGTACGCGAAGTCGTCGTCGCGGATCTGCTGCGGGTGCACATCCTGCTGGGCGGAGCTTCCCTCGCGCAGCCGCGGGTGTTGCTGCGCGGCTTCGTCGAAGGCCGGGCGCAGGCCCGCCACCCATTCCTGCTCGGTCTTGCCGCTGCGTGCGATCAGCGAGAGGTACGCGGCCTCGGAGGTCGCGATCCCGATGACGTATGCCGTGAGCGTCCCCGCGGCCTGTTTACTCTCGTCCGTGGGGAAGCCCGCCGCCTCGAACTGCGCGAGCAGCCCCGATGCCATCCGCATGGCGTTAGGGCCGATGTGGACGAGGCCGACCTGGCCGAGCTCAGGGGCGATCCAGGGGTGGCGCAGGCTCATCGCCCGCAGACCGGTGGCGGTGCGGGTGACGGCCGCGCGCCACTGGGTGCGGCCCGCGACGGCCGGTACCTCCAGCTCTCCGTAGACGTCGTCCACGACCAGCTCGATCAGCTCGTCCTTGTTGGCCACGTGCCGGTAGAGGGACGTGGCCGCAGCGTCCAGACGGGTGCCGAGCTTGCGCATGCTGAGCGCCTCGATGCCCTCCGCGTCCAACAGCTCGATCGCCGCGGCCACGATCTGCTCGCGGGTCAGCTGCTCCCGCTGCGTGCGGCGCGGACGGGTCCACACCGATGCGGTCGGCTTCTCGTCGGCTGGCATACGGCCCTCACCCCTGCTCGTCCCGCTGTTCCTCCCCCACGGTAGCGCACGCTGTACGCATCTTGCGTACGACGTTCTCCGATGCGTACAGTGTTCGCAATGAAGAACGCTGTACGCATGGGGTAGGAGCAGGCATGTCGAAGAACGTGAGCTGGGACGAGCAGGGCAACTGGGACGCCAACGGCGAGTGGGGGACCCGGAACTCGGCGGGCCGGAAGCTGGACCTCGCCCACTGGCAGGCCCGCCTCGACGAGCTGCGCGCCAAGCACCACGTTCCGGCCGCGTCGCTGGCGGTCCTCGTCGGCGGGCCCGTCCACGAGCTGGCCAGCGGCGTACTGCACCGCGGAACGGGCGTGGAGGCGACGACCGACTCGGTCTTCCAGATGGGCTCGATAGCGAAGGTATACACCGCCACCCTGATCATGCGGCTCGCCGAATCAGGTCAACTGGACCTGGACGCACCGGTCGTGAACGTACTGCCGGAGTTCTCGGTCGCCGACCCCGAGGCGACCAGGGCGATCACCACGCGCCAACTGCTCAGCCACACCAGCGGCCTCACCTGCGACTTCACCCACGACAGCGGGCGCGGTGACGACTGCCTCGCCAAGTACGTCGAGGCCGCGAAGGACGTGGCACTCGACTGCCCGCCCGGCACCGCGATCTCGTACAGCAGCGTCGGCTACAACGTGCTCGGCCGGATGGTCGAGGTGGTGACCGGCAAGGTGTGGGACGAGGCGCTGAAGGACCTGCTCCTGGCCCCGCTCGGCGTCACGCACACCATGACGCTGCCCGAAGAGGCGCTGCGGTTCCGAGCGGCGATGGGGCACCTGGGCGAGGCGGGCCAGGACCCGGACCCGGCACCCTCCTGGGACCTGATGCCGCGCTCCGCGGGCCCGTACGGCAGGGTCATCGCCACGGCCGGAGACGTCGCGCGGCTGGCGCGGATGCACCTCAACGGCGGTGTGGCGCAGGACGGCACACGCCTGCTCTCCGAGGAGACCGTCGCGCTGATGCAGCGCCGGGTGGTCGACTCCCCCGACAAGTGGACCGTCAGCGCGGACGGGTGGGGCCTGGGCTGGACCCTGTACGACTGGAACGGCGTTCAGGGCTACGGCCACGACGGCGCCTCCATCGGGCAGTACGGCTACCTGCGCGTCGTGCCGTCAGCGGGCGTCGCGGTCGCGTTGCTCACCAACGGCGGCGGTGCGCGTGAGCTGTACGCGGCGCTCTACCGGGAACTCCTCGCCGAGCTGGCCGGGGTGACGATGCCAGAGCCCTTCGCCTCGCCGGCCCAGCCGCCCGTGGTCAACTTCGCGCCGCTCGTCGGCACGTACCGGCGCGAGGGCGTGGTCATCACCGTGACCGAGCAGGACGGCGTGGGGCACGCGGTGTACGAGTTCGTCGACGGCATGAAGGACTTCTCCGAACCCCTGGAGATCGATTTGGTGCCGGTGACGGAGACGGTCTTCGCCGGTACGGGGGTGGGCGCGGCGTTCAGCGAGGACTACATGCCCGTAGTCTTCTCCACGCTGCAGGACGGCACGGGCTGCGTCTACATCGGCATGCGCTGCGGCCCCAAGACCGCGTAATACGACTGCGCCGCGCGAAGCCCGGTTTCTCAAAGCGGTACGAAAAGGGCTCGATCATCCTGACCTCGAACAAGACCTTCAGCGAGTGGGGACAGGTGTTCGGTGACGAGGTCCTCGCCACCGCCATCCTCGACCGCCTTCTCCACCACTGCGACGTGATCTCCATCAACGGACCCAGCTACCGGCTCAAAAACCGGCTCCAGGCCATCGAACGGGACACAGACGTGGCCTGACAGGCCGCGTCGACTCGGCGGCCGGTGCACGATCAGTCGTCTTCGAGTCGCTGGAAGACCGTGGTTCGGCAGAGGGCTGAAATTTCTCTGATCCTGGCCCGGCAGCGCAGTCGGGAAAAATCCATACCGAACTGATCGGTGGGCCCCTGACGCTAACCGACAACGTAGTCCAACGGGTCTAGCTCGAGGCTCTTCCAAGTTTTCCGCAGGCGTTGATCGACGCGGTGCTCCCATTCCCATCAGGCTCGGCCCTAGGCGGGCTGTTGAAGTATGAGGTCGAACTGGCCCGGCTATCACCGCAGCTGGCGGCGCCTTCGGCGCCCGCGCCGGTGACGCGGAGAGCCCCACTGTGGACGGCGTCCACGAAACCTCCGCCCTCACCTGGCGCGATCCGCTGGCCGTGGCACAAAGCGGTGCCCGCTCGGCGGCCGCCTGCGACGACCGCGGCACCGTCGTTACCGTGGCCTGCTCACCCGTGACGCCGGACTTCAGATGCCGGCCTTCGCACTGAGCGTCGAGCACGCCAGGCGGCAGGAGGCCTGACATAGGGACGCTGCACCGCCTGGCCTCTTGAACTGGGTGTTTCCGCGTGCGGACGTCGTCCGCGACGGCGGCCAGGGCCAGCGGCACGACGGCCGCAGCGAGAGCGAATGTACGTGTCGGCAGCCGTGAAGCTGCGGAGGCGGGCATGATGGTCTCCATATCTCGCCCCTTGCTGGGGCGGGTACGAAAGAGGCGCACCCCGGGCTTTGCACGGCACAGGGGGTGCGCCTCTTGCTTTTGATCATTTGGTTGGGGCCCGGCCGGAGGGTCGGGCATGCTGGAAGGTGCTTCAGTCCTGTGACGGGGACCGGAAGTGTCCGGGGCGGCCGGCCTGCCTCTTAGCCGATGCTGCGGCCGCCCCGGGTCCCTCCCCCCAGCGCGGGAGGCGCCTGGACGCTGTGGCAGTCCGGGAGGCTGCTGTCGTGCAGGGACCGGCCATAGGTGGGCCGGATCTCCGCGAGCATCTCAATGAGGACCTCTTCGGTGTCGAGGACGATGCCGGTGTAGCCGCGCCCGCAGGTGCACGGGGTGATCAGCGTCAACAGGGCGCTGGCCCCGTCAGCCTCCGAGATACGCAACGTGTGATGCAGCCACAGACCACCGCCCAAGGGCGCCACCGCCGCTGCCTCAAAACGGCGTACCGCCGGGTAGCCCTGCCAGGTGTCCGGATCGACGACCTGCCCGAGCGTGTACGGGTAGGCGTCGAAGACCAGATGCGCGGCCGTCGTCTCGGCTGCGTCCCGCTCCACTTCCTCGGGCACCTCGTCGACAGCCGCTGCAACGATCTCCATCAGGTGGGCCAGCGGCGAGTCCGCGTCGTAGGGGCGCTGGTCCGGGACGTGCAGCTCGGGATCCATAATGGATCACTCCTTCTCGTCATGTACGGGTGAGTGAGGCTTGGGGCGGGCGTGCCGTAGTTGGGGATGTCGTGCACGTCCGGCCCGGGTCACCGAAGGCTCGCGCCGACCTCTTGCAGCGCCTGCTGGGCGTGCTCGTCCGCGTCCTGGCCCGTGTCGTCGGCCGGGCAGTGCACGGTGCAGACGATGTCCTCGCTGTCGTCGAGATCGCCGGTGAGTGCCCGGTACAGGCAGGTGATGCTGTAGACGGGGACCCAGGCCCAGCCGGTGCATTCGTCGTCGTGCGGGCACGGCAGCAGCACGTCGAAACCGTAGTCCCCTGCGCCGTCGACGTCGGTGCGCAGAGCGAGGGTCAGGTACTGCTGACCGAGGCGGATCTGCGCGACGCGGTCCCCGCCGGCGAGGTCCGAGCCGGGCTTCCACTGCCACAGCGGCAGGATCTCGGGGCCGAAGAACCGGCGGGCCAGCAGCAGGTCCCCCAGGCCCTCGCCACCGTCCAGACCGAGGCCCGCGGTGCGGGTCTCGCTCAGGTGCTTGAGGTGCGGCTCAAGCCGGTAGAGGCGGTCGGCGAAGTCGACCTGCGTGAAGCCCTCACCGATCAGATCCGGGTGGGAGCGCACCATCTCCTTGTGCTGGCGCACCACCACCTCGTCCGGCACCCGCGCAGCAGCGGGGCGCGGGCCCTGGCGGTCGACGCACACCGATGCCGGGGTGTCGACCAGGATCGCGACGGCGGGCATGTGGTGGCGCTTGGCTGCGGCCAGCAGCGGGGCCCGGGAAGCGCGGGTGACGTTCGTGGCGTCCACGATCGTGTTCAGCCCGCGCGCCATGCGGTGTTCCAGCAGCAGGTGCAGCACGTCGAACGCGTCGTCGGTGACGTCCTGGTCCTGGCAGCCGCAATCATCACTGCCCTGGCCGCGCAGGGTGTCCGAGGACAGGACCTGCGAGGCGGGCCAGGTGGCGGCCAGGGTCGACTTTCCAGCGCCGGACGCGCCGATCAGTGCAGCGTCCGGCAGGTCGGGCAACATCAAAGGGTTCATACTCACGTCCTCTGTCGTGGGAGGCGGGCCGGGCTGTCCGGTCCTGTGCCCGGCCCCGCACCGGCCGCCAGAACGTCGGCGGGGGTGCGGGGCGGGACGCAGGGCCGTCAGACCAGGGCGCCGGCCGCGGCCGGGACGAAGCAGGGCCAGGGCGCCGAGGATCAGGTCGACCGCGCGCTGCAGGTGCCCGAACTTGCGCACCGCGATGGTGGACAGGGTCCGAATGTGGGCGGCCCAGTGGTCGTCGTGCATGCAGGCGCGGATGCCGTCCTCATCCAGGCGTGCCCAGTGTGTGAAGGAGCCGCGCGCATCACCGCGTAAGCGGGGGCGAACGACGATAAGCAGCAGCACGGAGGCGGCAGCCAGGGCGAGAGCAGCGAGCGCACCGCACAGCCGGGTGGCCGGTGGCAGATCGTGGTCGGCGGGGGAGGCCAGACCGACCAGGACCTCGCCGGTGAAGGCCAGAAGCAGGGATGACTTGCCGTCGGTGCGGACGATCTCACCGGCGACCGCGGCGCGGCCGGCGTCCAGGTTCGCGTCGACGGACGGGGTGGTGACCGTGGTCATGGTCGGCGAATGTCCTCTCATCTCGTCAGCTCTGCTGGCGGCGGTCGGTGGCGGTCATGTCGGCGAGCGTCGTCTCGAATGGCTGGTCGTTCTCCAAGACGGTCTCCGTGAGGACCTGCGCGGCGCGGTCGCTGTCGCCGCTCTGCACGGCGGCCCGAAGTTCGACGGTCTTGTCGGCGATGAAGCCCATGAGGAAGTCCTTCGGTGGTGAGGGCGAAGAGATGCGACGGTGCGGCGGCCGTGAGGGCAGCCGCCGTCAGCACTACAGGCGCGGCCGGCGCCGGTCGAACCGGCAACTGCAGGTTTTCCCTTCGGATAGGTCGCGGATCCATTCATTCGCCGCCTGCGTCACGCTCGAGAAGGCAGCCCAAGCGGTAGGACCGGAACCTGTGTGTAGCTCTCACCAGGGCAGGGGTGATGCTTTTCGGTGTGGACCGAAAAGTTTTGCCCCTGCCACCGAATCGAGCACAGGATGGGCTCACCTCCGGTCCGCAGCGGGCCGGCATCGCGACTTTTGATGACTCGGGAGAGACCAATGTTCAAGAAGTTCATGCAGACAGCAGCAGCGCTGACGCTTGCCGTCGGCGCTGTCACCGGTGCCGCTGCGACCGCACAGGCTGGCGAACAGACGAACCGCACGGAGAGCGCTGCTGTCCAGAGCGTGCAGTGGCAGGGGCCGTTCAGCGACTATGCAACCTGCGTGACCGTTCAGAGCGAGTTCCGGCGCTACTACACCATCACCAAGACGTGCGCCTACTACGCGTCCTCCGGCTACTACTTCGCATACGACAACGGCAGCTGAGCGGCGCCTGCACGGTGAGGCGGTAGCTCTGTGGGGCAGGCCTGCCGCAGCCTGCCCCACACACGATGTCGGCACGGCGAAGGTCGCAGCAGGCGGGCGTTACGGCAGAGAGTCGATCTGCGGGAACTATCAGCACGTAGACCAGGGAGAAGACGTGCACAGCATTCGGCGGATCTTCAGCGTGGGGGCGGCTGCGCTCGTGCTCGGGGCAGGGCTCGTGGCCGGCTCTTCCGGTACGGCTCAGGCGGCGCCATCGGACTGCACGGGGGGTGCGAACGGTTTCACCGACATCCCGGACAGTCTCAGCGGTCAGGGTGTGGCGGGAGCAGGGGCGGTGGTGATCGACAATCCCCACGCCGTCGCCTCGTACGCGATGCAGGCCGGCAATGTCGGAGGCCGACAGATGGCGTGGGGCGTCCTGACCACCGGAAGTGGCGGCAACTGGAGCCCCACGGCCAGGGGACTGGTCTGGATGGATGTCACCAACAACAGCGGGGCTTCATGGATCCAATGTGGTCCGTTCACCACGTTCTCAGCCGGCGCCAGGCTCACGACGGCGGCCTACCCGACCAGCAGCTCGGCGAGCCGAGCCTTCCGTGTCTGCGCGCAGGTGACCAGCCTCGGCACCGACAGCAACATCGCCTGCACTGGTTGGTGGTAGACCACCAACCTGCCCCATTCCGGGCACCACGGCCCTGCAACCGCTTGATGGAGATCGCCGCCGCCGCGGACGCTTCGCCGACCGCGGCGGCGGCGATCTCCATCAGGTAAGCCAGTGGGGAGTCCGGCTCGTACCGGGGGGCCGTGGTGCGCAGGGTGTCGGGCATCGGTTGTCCGGGCAGGTTGTGCTCAGGTCGGGCTGTCCGGTCCTGCGCCCGCCCCCGCGCCGGCTGCCAGAAGGTCGGCGGGGGTGCGGGTCGGGACGCAGGGCCGTCAGACCAGGGCGCCGATCACGGCCAGCAGGAACATCGCGAGGGCCAGGAGGATCAGGTCGACCGCCCACTGCAGGTGCCCGAACTTGCGCACGGCGATCCGGGACAGGATCTGGATGCGGGCGGCGCGGACGTCGCCGTGCAGCGCCTCACGGATCTCCGCTTCGCTCATCCGCGCCCAGGCCGGGAACGACTCGCGGCCGCCACCGCGTAACCGCGGGCGCACAACCATCAGCAGCAGCACGGAGGCCGCCATCAGCGCCAGGACCGCTGTCGTCACGCAGGCCAGAGAGAAGACGGGCAGTGGCTGACCGACGAGGGAAGCAAGGCCAGCCAGGACGGCGCCGGTGAACGCAAGCAGCAGGCTGGATTTTCCGTCCGTGCGGGCGATCTCCCCGCTGACGTGGGCGCAGGCTGCGTCCAGGTTGTGGTCGGTGCGGGTGCTGGAGTGGTCCGGGACGATCAGGGCGGGCAGGGCCATGACGGCTCTCCTCAAGCAGATGAGTGGTGTGGTCAGAAAGGGGCTTCGGCCGGCAGTCCAGGCAGCGGCAGGAGCGGGATACGCAGTTCGCGCCGCTGCGACCAGCAGGGGCACGCCTCCATCTACGGATCCGGGCCAGCGACCCACCAGCCGTCCGCGCCGTGGCAGCGCGGGCAGGAACGGCGGGCGCGAGGTGTCACGTGGATGCGGTGCCGGTCGGCGTACAGCTGCCAGCAGCCGGCCCGCAGGACGGCCGCGGCCGTGCCAAGCGTGAGGGCGATGGCGGCCGTCAGGAGCACGGCGGTGTGAGTGAGTGACGCTGTTGGGGATCTTGGAGGTCAGGATTTCCCTGCGGTACGCCATGCGGTCGGCCGTGGGATGTGTTGCCAGTCCAGGAAGTTCTGGAGGGCAGTGGGTGTCCGAGGTCGGCGTTCAGCCGTTGGTGTAGCAAGTTCCGCGTTGACGCGTTCGATGTTGACGGCGATAGCAGTGAGGACGTGCTGGACGTGGGTCTTGGTCTGACTCCGGTAGCGGGTTTGTCGCATGCCGTGGCCGTTGACGAACTCGTTGACGGTGCTCTCGACGCCGGCGCGCATCGCGTAGTTCGCCTTCCAGGGAGTGGTCTGCTGGGCGGCTCGCGCGGCAGCCTGCCGTTCGTAGAGCTGCTTGGGCAGGAAGTTCAGCTGCCGTCGGTCCCCGCGGGTGCAGCTGGACTTGACCAGGCACGGGCCGCAGTCCTCCTTGGCGAACCTGACCCGGGTATAGGGGGCGATCGACAGCGGCGTCGACCACTCCCGGCTCAGCTTGCCCTGCGGGCAGACGACCTGTTGTCGTTCCCAGTCGATGGTGAAGGCGTCGCGGTCGAACACGTTGCCCTTGCGTGACTGGCGGGTGCGCTTCTTCCGGACCGGTCCCACCAGAGTGATTCCGGGCTCTGTCGGCGATCTTGTGATGCTGTCCGGCTGAACTGGGCATTTACAGGGTGTGCGGTTCAGGGGATTTGGGGCGGTTGCTGCCTCATTTAGCGGGTGTGGTCGTGGAGTCCGTCGAGCGGGTGGCAGGGGCAGTCACGTTTCGTACATCGTGCCGGACGCTCCCGGCGAGATGTACGTCCTGTGCGATGCCTGCCTGGCGGGTGCACGGGCGGTACCGGCGCCGCCTCGCTGACGCACCCATCGGTGCGGCCCCCGTCGTGATCGAGTTCATGGTGCGGCGCTTCAAATGCCTCAACTCCCGTTGCCCGGCGGTGACATTCGCCGAGCAGATTGAGGGGCTGACCAGCCCGCACGCCCGCTACACGCCACTGCTGCGAGCGGTGCTCACTTCGATCGCCCTGACGCTGGCGGGCCGTCCCGGGGCGCGGCTTGCCGGCGCGTTGAGCATCCGCGTCGAGAAGGACACGCTCCTGCATCTCCTTCGCGCTGTCCCTGAGCCGCCTCCGGTCCAGGTCAGAGTGCTGGGCGTGGACGATTTCGCGCTGCGCAAGGGTGATTCGTACGCCACCATCCTCGTCGACCTGGAGGCCCGCAGGCCGCTCGATGTGCTGGCCGGCCGGGACGCCGCACCGCTGGCCGACTGGCTGCGCGGTCATCCCGAGGTGGAGATCATTTGCCGGGACCGGGCCGGCGCCTACGCGGAGGGCGCCCGCACCGGCGCCCCGCAGGCGAAGCAGATCGCGGACGGGTGGCATCTGTGGCGGAACCTCGCCGAGTCCCTGGAGAAGACGGTCGGCGCCCACCACGGCTGCATCCGGGCCGCGTTCGCGACACCCCTGGCCACCAAGATGGACTCCGCCGGGGACCTGGTCGCCAAGGAGCCGTCCACCGCGGAGAGCGTCCCGTTCGTTCCGCCGGACGGGACGCTCGACTTCGCGGGCCGCCCGCGGCGCCTGGTGGCCCGCACCACCGAACGCTACGAGGCGGTGCAGCAGCGGCTGACCGAGGGCAAGGCTCTGGCCGCGATCCGCCGTGAGCTGCGGCTCGACCACTCCACCGTGCGCCGCTTCGCCCGTGCCCGCAGTCTCGATGAACTCCTGGTCAAGGCCACCAACCGGGCGACTCTTCTGGACGATTTCAAGCCCTACGTGCACCAGCGGTGGACCGAGGGCTGCCACAGCATTCCCCAGCTCCACCGCGAACTGCGCGAGCAGGGCTTCACCGGCGGCATCCAGTGCGTCCGGCGCTACTTCCGCCCGTTCAAGAAGCCCCACAGCACCCTCCTCAAGGATCCACCAGGACCTCCTCCAGAACCCCGGTCGGCGCCGAAGCCCCGCCGGGTCGTCCGCTGGATCATGACGAACCCCGAGCACCTCGCCGAGACCGACGCGGCCGAGCTCAAGGAGATCCGGACCGTCTGCCCCGAACTCGACGCCGCCTCACGCCACGTCCGCGACTTCGCCACCATGATGCGCGATCACCGCAGTGACCTCCTGCCCGCCTGGCTGGACCGGGTCCTCACGGACGACCTGCCCGCTCTGCACTCCCTCGTCAACGGCCTGCGCCGCGACATCGACGCCGTCACCGCGGCCTTTTCCACCTCCTGGAGCTCAGGCCAGGTCGAGGGCCACATGACACGCGTCAAACTGATCAAGCGGAAGGGCTACGGCCGAGCCAACCTCGACCTGCTCCGCAAACGGATACTCCTCATGACCTGACCTGACCTGACCTGACC